>CAXBMV010000269.1:0-5161 GCA_963976575.1 uncultured Gammaproteobacteria bacterium
AGGCCGCTGCGATCGAGTGCAACGGGCCGGCAGGTAGCCTGTGCCTGATGCACACGCGCTGCCTGCATGGTTCCTCGACCAACAATACCGACAAACCGCGCAGTCTTTATATCGCCACGCTCACCGCTGCGGACGCATTACCGCTGACCCCGGTCGCAGTGCCGAGTATCCACTCAGGACGCATTGTCCGTGGTGAAGATTGCGGTCGTATCCGTTCGGTCAGCTTCGACATAGAGGCGCCGCAGATTCCCAAGGGCGCCTCTTTTTTCAACCAGCAGGAAGGGGCGAAGGCCTGATCGTTTAATGGGCCATCAACAAGGGTAGTGGTGCCTTTTTGAGTAGCTCGCGGGTTACCCCGCCGAGAATGATTTCGCGCAGACGCATATGCCCGTAGGCACCCATCACGATCAGATCGGCATGCATGTCGGCGGCCTGGGCAATAATCGCCTGTGCCGGACTGCTGTCCGGATCCCCGATACCGCTGGATACCGATGCCACACCATGTGCTTCCAGATAATCGGCAATGTGTTCCGAGGAAATAACCACGACCTGTTGTGCAGCCTGCAGCAGCGGTAACGCCGCGCGTACCGCCCGTGCTGCTTCGCGGCTGGCATTCCAGGCGAGTAGTATGCGTTCGCCCGGTGGCTTTATTGTTCCGCTGTGTGGAACAACCAGCGAGGCGCAGGCGCCTTCCAGCAGCATGTCATCGGCCACCGCGTAGCTGCTATTGTCCGGGTCGTCAGGGTTATCCTGGCCGCTCAGTAGCAGGTCAGCGTATTTCGAATGTTCACGCAGTATCGGCGTCAACGGCCCTTCTTCGATTCTTACCTGAAAATCCACAGCGGCTTTCTTTGCCAGCGCCTTGTAGAGTCCTGCCTGATGTTTCGCCCTGGCTTTGCTCTGCGATCGTATGTCGACGATCATGTCCATACTGATCTGTGCCTCGGCATAGGCCGGCACCATGTAATCCTGTAGCACGAAAACCCCAAGCAGGCGCGCATCGAAGCGTTTACTGAGCTCTAATCCGACCTGCATGCGATTGTCACAACCGCGGCTGTGATCCAGGTGTAGTAGTATCTGTTTAATTCCCATGGCAGTAATCCTCCGCTTAGAAATTAATTATCGCCGTAAACGGGTTCAACACTATTGATCTGCGTCAAGCTCGTCGTAGAGGTGATTTTACGCTCAATGCATGCGCTTTAGAATATCGATAATGGCCGATCGTGGATTAGCCGTTTTCTTTATCCATGACCCAGCGGATAGCACGGTGGGTTAATTCATGGGCCGAGTTCAAACCGAGTTTTTTCTTGATATGCGCCTGGTGGGTTTCAATGGTCTTCACGCTGAGGAGCAACTGCTCCGCCATTTGACTACTGGATGATCCTTCGCCGATCATTTCGAACACTTGCAGTTCGCGATTGGAAAGACTGTCGATATCGCGTTTGCTGCCAGTCTTGTCGACCATGCCGCCGAGCATGCGCTCGGTCATGCGCTGGCTCAGGTATACCTTGCCATTCACTACATGGCGAATAGCATGAATAATCATGTCCTGGGCTTCCTGCTTGTTGATGTAGCCACGCGCTCCGGCGGCGAGCACTCGCTCGGCATAGAGGCTTTCTTCGTGCATCGACGCGACCAGCATCAGTATCTTGTTGTCGCGTGCCTTGATGTGCTCTATCAGGTCAAGGCCGCTACCCCCGGCCAGCGATAAATCGATGATGGCCAGGTCAGGTTTACTCGAATCGACCAGGCGTAATGCTTCGGCCATATCGGCAGCTTCGCCGCAAACTTCGAGGTCCGGGCAGTCGCCGATTAACTGGGCAAATCCGCTACGCACCAGCGGGTGGTCGTCTACGATGAGTATTCGCGTCATAGCTACAATACTTCTCCGCTACTCAGGGGGAATAGGCACTGTATTTCGGTTCCATTGCCCGGCGAGGAATGGATACGTAGTAGCGCATCGATCAGTCCACAGCGATGCTTCATAATACGTAATCCCAGACCTTCGACATCGCCATTGTCGTCGGCTATGCCGCGGCCATTGTCGCGGATGCTGAGTAGGCCGAGTGAATCGCTGATTCCCAGATTTACCTGAATCTCGCTGGCATCGGCGTGCTTGAACGCATTGTTCAGCCCTTCCTGGGCAATTCGATACAGGTGCAGTGCGACGTTATTATCCGAAACCAGAATTTCATTATCGATCGAGAACTCGATCGATATCCCGGATTGAGCGCTTATCTCTTCGATCAGATTTTCCAGCGACAGCATTAAACCTGCCGAATCGATATCGACCGGCATCAAGCCCCGGGCCAGGGCCCTCACCTGGGCGATGGCTTCCTGCAAACCTGCGGCCAGTCTCGTGGCCAGCTCGTGCTCGGGCTTGCCCGCCTTGTTCACCAGGCTGGTAGCCAGCATACCGAGTCCGGTGAGCTGCTGTCCCAGGCCGTCGTGTAATTCATGGCCTATGCGGCGTTGCTCGTTGACCGGTATTTCCAGTATCTCCCGTTGTAACTGTTGCTCTTCGCTGATATCCATGATCACACCGGCAAACAGGCGTTTGTGACTGAGCTTGATGTCTCCAATTGACAGGTAAATGGGGAATCGCGAGCCGTTCTTGCGTAGCGCGGTCAGTTTCCGT
Source organism: uncultured Gammaproteobacteria bacterium (assembly GCA_963976575.1). GTDB lineage: Bacteria > Pseudomonadota > Gammaproteobacteria. The sequence continues at coordinate 2,639 of CAXBMV010000269.1, forward strand.
CCTATACCGATAATCTTGCCAATACCCGAGTTTAAATAGTTATTGATATATCCATCGTGGGCGCGGCTGTGTTCCCCGGGCATGAGTATGTTCAATTTTTGCCCCGGCAATTCGCCGCTCTGGTATCCGAACAGCTTTTCCGCAGCCGGATTGACGAATTCGATAATGCCGTTGGTGTCGGAAAGAATGATGCCCTGGCGTATGGTTTCTACCAGCGTGGTGAAAGTTTCGGCCTGCTGCTCGATACTTTCCGACATGGGCCTGGCGATACGGAAGAAGAACAGGCTGGCGACAAAAATAATGCATACCGCGATCAGAATCGCAATCAGACCGGCGATCACGAATGGCGCGCGAATTTCCTCGCTGTCAATCTTGGCCAGCAGCGCAAGTTCCAGTTTGGGTAAGGGTTCGTAAGCTGCCAACACCTGTACGCCGCGGTAGTCGAGACCGCTCATCAGACCGGATTCTCCAGCCAGGGCCCTGCGTATGGGCTCGGCCCATTCGACCTCCAGAGGCATGGATTCTGTCGAATTGATATTTTCCTGGCCACGCTTGAGCAGAATAACAACACGATTCTGCTGCTGGCGGGCGAGCAGGAATTCACCGCTGTCACCAAAACCCGAAAACTGCAAATGCGCTTCGGCAACCTGCGCCAGTGTCTCCGCGCGCCGGGATTCCAGATTATTTTGCGGATTTTTCAGCGCATCAAACCGGGCGATAGATTCAATCAGCAGAGCCTGACTTTTCGCGGTTTCGATGAGTCGCTGGCCATGCTGCCCGATCGCAGCCTGGTAGAGGCTGAATACCGATGTGGCGCTGACAATCAGGCTGGCCGTAGCCATGATCAGGAATAGCAGGCGGAAGTGGGTGCGCTGTCTCAGCGGCATGCTGGTATCCGTATTTATTAGATAGGCAACATGGTATCTGGAATCCCCCGATATGCCCATCAGGGAAACCCCGATAGCCCGGATCCGGCTTCGCAGTCATGCTTTCCCTTAACTGAAATTAGAGCTCCTCCGGAGCAGGGAAATAGCCATGCAGGCCTCTACTGACTTTAACTATATTGCAAACAAAGCGATCCCAATTGCCTTGAACAGAGATATTGGAACTTGCCAGGTTTGTAAACCCCGCGGTGGTTGTCTGTCTTCCCAGCTACTGAAAAACAATAGCATTCATCAGCAGTTGCAACAGGCAAAAAGGATCTATGGCAAGGCCGAACATGTATACCGTGAAGCCGAGCTCAGCGAATATATATACATCGTCCGCAGCGGTTCGGTAAAAACCTACTTCATTTCTGAAAATGGCGAAGAACAGATACTGGGATTTTACCTGCCGGGGGATGCCTTCGGGCTCGATTTTGACCAGTCGCAGGCCAGGGCCTCATCCGCGATTACGCTGGAAACCACCTCGCTTTGCCGATTTCCGGTTAGCGCTTTTTCCGGGCAGTCCATAGGTGTGAACCTGCTGAAGCTGACTTCAGAGCAAATGATTCGCGATCACAGGCTGGTGTTAATGCTGGCGCGAAAGGATGCGGATGGACGCATTGCCAGTTTTCTCGCAGACATAGCACAGCGTAATCAGTCTCGTGGTTACTCAGGCCAGTGTTTTAACCTGAGTATGTCGAGGCAGGATATTGCCTGTTACCTGGGGCTCGCAATCGAAACCGTGAGCCGCACGTTGACGCGATTTCAGGAAAGCGGCATCTTGTCGGTCAAACGGCGCCAGCTGGAGATTCTTCAGGCACAAAAATTGCGCAAGATTGCCGGGCTAGCGGCGGCTTAAATCGATTGATGCGGATCCAGGCAGGTGATGCTGCTGTTGGTGGCTGTACAGACTACTGAGGCCGCCGTATAGCCCCAGCACTATGATAGCTATACCCGCCAGGCTACGAATTAGCGGCCTGCCCGCACGGCCCTTATAGCGGGTGATTAGCCCGCCGAGCAGCAACATCGATGGCAGTGTGCCGAGCCCGAAGCCGAGCATTACCAAAGCGCCGTCGATGACACTGGCGGTGGTCAAGGACCAGGCCAGCACGGCATAAACAAGGCCGCAGGGCAGCCAGCCCCAGAGCATTCCCAGTAACAATGCCTGCAGCGGATGTTGAACCGGCAGCAGGCCGCGGCCCCAGGGTTGAATATGCTTCCACAGCCTCGCGCCTGCGCGTTCAAGCAGAGCCAGACCGCGCCACCAGTTGGTCAGGTAGAGGCCCAGAGCCACCATAAATGCGGCTGCTATTAATTTTCCTGGTAGCGGGCCCCAGTCGAAACCCGACCAGGAAAATGCCGAACCCAGCCATCCAGCGAGCGCGCCTATACAGACATAACTGATAATGCGCCCGCTGTTATAGGCCAGCTGAAAAGCGAACAGGTAGAAACGACTTTGCCGGCGGCTGTCCTCCAGTCCCATGTTGAGTGCACCGACGATTCCGGAACACATGCCGAGGCAATGGCTGGAACCGAGTATGCCTACCAGTAAAGCCGTAAGAAAACCGAGTTCTGCCGGCATCAGTCGGAAAATTTCTGC
>CAXBMV010000270.1:0-5153 GCA_963976575.1 uncultured Gammaproteobacteria bacterium
ATTAATTCGGGGAAATTAATTCGGGGAAATTAATTCGGGGAAATTAATTCGGGGACACATTACTAATTTTTAATTGGTAATGTGTCCCCGAATTAAGGTGTTGTCCGGTATCTCACGAGGGACGAGGCGATGGTGTTTGCAGATGCCGGGATGACGGGAATAATGCGAGTCCCGCCACAGCCCCGAGGAGGATCCCGGTGCCACCGAGGACGAGGATATCGCCGAGCTGAAGCTGTTGGCCAGGCTCTTCGAGAAATGCGCACCGCTATGATGGCTGCGAAACCAACGCGGCTGGTGATAGTTTTTTTCGATAGTGCCGCTGGCGATGGCACGGTCCAGCTTTGCGGTCCACTCGTTTTCCAGTTCCAGCGCGATCGCGTAGGGCAGATAAGTCTCGTAAATGTCGCTGCCAAATTCTGGAGCACCCTGCAAAGCGATTTCATCTTCCTCGGCGACTTGCAGGTAATGTTTGAAGCCCTCGATCTGGTCGAGCAGTCTGCGTCCGGCGAGGGTGGGGGCCTTCAGCCACTGGTAGAAGAAATAATTCATTAACAGCATCAGGGCTATACCGGCTAACAACAACCATGGCGCCTTGCTGGCAAATTCGAGGAAGGGAAATCCCGTATTGAATACAATCACCACAAATACGATCAGCGCCAGCAGGTTTGAAATAAAATGCAGCTTACCTACCCGGCCCCTGCGGATCATGCCCTTGATAATATTGAACAGCATCAATAGCGGCATCATGGTAAAAACACCGGTAATAATTGTAGTCATCAAGTCTTCGCTGCTGGGTATGCTGTAACCAGCGAGCGCGATGGTAATCAGGGTCAGTAACATCCCTGGAAACAGGTAGCCGCTGTTGGTACTGAAGTAAATTTTCTCGTAGTCTCTTTTTAGCGACTTCTCGTGTTTGTTGAGCGCGGCTGCCAGTGTACTTTGATTGGTTTGTGCGATTTTTATCTGTTCGCGACCCGTGCCGAACAAGGCGTTTAGAGCCTGGTTTTCGCCCGGCGCGAGGTCAGCATTGCCGCGCTCCTTCTTCGTCAACTTGAACTCGCCATCGTCGTCGCTAATATCTACGACACCCTTGACCGCGAGATTGATCACCGCCACGGTGAAGCATTTCTTGTCGTAACCCATCCTCTCGATAAAACGCATCGATGCCGGCGAATAGCCTGGGGGTGGCTGGTAGCGTGGCATGATTACCCCGGTTTCCGGATCACGGCCGACGCGGCGCCAGTTGAAAAAATACCAGACGAAAAGCAATAACAGGCCTGCGGCAACGATAAGCGTTGGCTTGTTGTCTTCGAAAAACCAGGCGCGTTGTTGCGCCGGGCTGGGGGGCGCGATGATGCCCTTGTCCCAGGCGGCCACTATGGTCAGGCCCTGGTAGGCTGCCAGTGGCTGCGTGGTTTCAAAATAAGCCTGATCGGCGGCCACGCGACGGTGTGTCAGTGCCTGCGCGGTGGAACCCTGACGCCCGGTATAGCCGGTGAGTTGTAAGCCTTCGGTAGCTGCCGGTAGCGATACCAGCGCAGACGCCTTATCGATAGGGAAACTCCAGCCGTTGCCGGTTACGTTCCAGTAAAGCTCGTCGAAATCTTCGAACAGTCCCAGCTGGCGCGTGGTGAGGTAGCGTAACTCGTACTGATAGAAACCCGGCGGCAGGAAGTAATCGGCATCGCCGATATAGACGCGCCTGCCATTGCTTCGATTTTGCACCCGGTAGGCTTCGCTGGAACCATCGCGTTTCACCGAAAGGACTTCGAAACCAACCAGGTGATTGCCACCTTGTTTGTTCTGGTAGCGCGTCGGAAAATCACGATAAATGCCGCGCCTGATCGATTTGCCTTCGGCCTTGACGACTATGGTTTCGGTGACGATCAAGTCGCCGTTAGCCAGCACTTCGATATCGCTGTGGAAAGTCTCGATGAATTCGCGCGCCTGCAATGGCAGGCAAACCAGAGACAGGAGGATGAGTAATCTGAGGCTCATCGGTTAACACCTTCTTCGAGTTGAAAATAATCCGCCCGGCGGTAACCGAACAGCCTGGCGACTAACAGGTCGGGAAAGCTTTCGATACGCGTATTCAGGTTGCGCACTGCACCATTGTAGTAACGCCGCGCAAACTGTATGTCGGATTCAAGCGCGCTGATTTCGGCCTGCAATTGCAGAAAACTCTGGTCGGCCTTGAGCTCTGGATATGCCTCCTGTAGCGCGTTTATGGATAACAGGCTCTGGCTGATGCGTGTTTCCAAAGGCCCCTGTTGACCCGCAGCAGCGATATTCTGCGCCTCGTTGCGCAAACTGGTAACCCGCTGCAGCGTGGCCTGCTCGTGACTGGCGTATTGTTTGACCGCCTCGACCAGTTTTGGGATCAAGTCATGGCGACGTTTCAGTTGTACCTCAATATCGCTCCAGCCGGCCAGGCTGCGCTGGCGATCGCGTACCAGGTGGTTGTAAATCACGATCGCGTAGACCAGCAGCGCGGCCAGCGGGATGAGCGCCAACCATTCCATCAAGGGCGTTCTTCGTCGCCGATGACGCGATCTTCGGCGCGCCCGGCAGCTACCCACTCGATCATCGCCGGATGTGCCAGCAGGCGATCGATATAGGCGCGGGAAGCGTCGCTGACTTCTACCGCGTAGCGGTCCAGGCGTAGCACCACGGGTGCATACATCGCATCGGCCATACTGAAGCTGCCGAACAACCACTGATCTTTCCGATCGGAATAGCTACCGGCATGCAGCCATAGCGCTTCGATGCGTTTTATATCGGCGCGGCAGTTCGGAGAGATGTCCAGCGCATGGGGTGAGCGTCGGCAATTCATCGGCAATTCCTGGCGCAAACTGGTGAAACTGGAATGCATTTCGGCGCAGAGCGAGCGCATTACCGCGCGAGCAGGAATATCCGCGGTACCGGATTTGTCAGGATGAAGCGAGGCCAGATATTCGAGTATCGCCAGCGAGTCCCAGACCTGCAGGTCGCCATGGATGAGTAGCGGAACCTTGCCGCCGGAAAAATAGGCAGAGAGGTTTTCCTCCATGCCCTGCTGGTAAAGCTGAATCAGGATTTCATCGAAATCCAGCTGCAGATGCTTCATCCACAGCCACGCGCGTAGCGACCAGGAAGAATAGTTTTTATTGCCGATCACCAGGGTGAAATCTGCCATGACGTTTGCCTCGTTTAGTCTCGCAGCATCTTACCGACTGCGCAGTTTCACTGCAAAAAGGACGTTCAGGTTTTTCTGGATTTACGCTTGCGCGAACACTAGTTTTCGGCCATTTCCCGATCGGAACGGGGAAATTTACGAATGCCTTCGTAAACGATTTTCCAGTCCGTGTCGAACTGGCGCCAGTAGATTTCCTTGGGGGTATCTGCATCGAGATTATTGCTGCGATAGCTTTGCTCGAACTGCATCAGGATCAAACCTGCTTCGCCGGGGTAGCGAAACATGTTCAAGTCGTCGAAGCCGACTTCTATACGTGTTTTGTTGCGGTTGACGTTGCGCTTGTATTTATCCCACTGGGAAAAAGTGCGTCCGCTGCCCTTGAAATCGGTGGGCGAATAGTTCTTGCGGTAACGCTCATGGTCGAGACTGCTCCAGTCCTGCGCCCAACCGTTGATCAACGCCAGTGCATCGGCGCGGTTTTTTTGCCACTGCGCCTCGCTGACCCAGTTCACCTGCTGCGCGACTATGACCGGTGTGCGCAATCCCGGTTTGACGTAATCGTCGAAGTGGCGGAAATCGGGGTTGCTGACGACGATGCAGCCATTGCTGGCCCAGGGGGAGCGGTTATAGGTATAGGAGGGTGTGCCGTGTATCCAGATACCGTCGCCGGTGCGTTGCTGACGCAAATCCCAGCTATTCGGGTAATTGATTGGAAAGGCGCCATCGCCGTAGAGGTCGGGTAATTTGGTGCCGTCGATGTAATGGGTAATGTGATAGACGCCGATGGGTGTTTTCTGATCGCCGCGCTTTTCCTTGCCGTAGCCTTTCAGGCCTATGGTGGTGAAGTAGTCGGCTTCCAGTACCGGTCGACCCTGATCGTTGCGATACACGTATATGCGCGAGCTTTGCTGGTCGACCAGTATCACGTAAGGCTGGCGCTCGGACAGGTAGACAATATTTTCGGGGTAAAGCCCCTGGTGCGCCGCATTGTTATCATTTTGCCAACGCTGTTGGATTTCATAGCGGAAATCCTGGGTGGCGCGTTCGATATCGATACCCGAACCGAATTGCTGCAGCGGTTCTGCTTTCGCCAGCAACAGATCGGCGTATAACATCTGCCCCAGCCTGCTGTGCGGATATTGCCTGATCAATTCGCGGGTATTGCTCAAAGCCTGGTCGTGGTTCTGGCTTTGAATTTCCTTGATCGTGTCGAGCAGGCTCTGTTCGTAATTGCTGCCGGGTGGCTCGCCGGCGAGCAGGCCGCGATCGAACAGCAGGAAGATGAACAGGATAAGGACGCGTTTCATAGTACGGATAATACCCGCTCGTCGGAAATTTTCCATGCGTTGCCGTCGCGCGTAAAACTGAGACGTTTGATGACGCTGTCGCTGTAGCGCGCCGAGCTGTAGTCCTGTTTGAAATCGACGATGGCTCCATTATCACTCTGGTAACGGAACTGGATGTCGCTGATATCCACGCTGATCTTGCCGGGCCGTTGAATCCGCTGACGACGGTATTCGATCCAGGCGCTGTGGCTGTTGTAGCCAGGGTGGTGTTGTTGCGAGTAAAAATCGACATACACATCGACTTCCTTGGCACTCCAGGCTTTTGCCCAACCCTTCACCTGCTGAATGAGCAGGGTTTCCAGGTTGGCCAGATTCACCACCGTGGCTTCGCTTTTGGCCTGTTTAAGCAGTGGCTTCTCCGGCGAGGACAGGCTGTTGATCGCCAGCAGCTTGATGTCGTGCGCATATTGCGCTGGCTCGCTGGATTCGCTGAGCGCCCGCCGGTAGGCTTCGCTGGCGATGCCCTTGTAGATACGGCTCAGGTTTTCATAGGCAGTGGCGTAACTGGGATGGGTATTGATCGCTTCGATGAGTAGCTCGCTGGCGCGATCGTAATCACCCTGATCGAGATAAATCATGGCGAGGTTATTGCGTGGCTCGGGCAGCGCGGGATTGATTTCAATGACACGTCG
>CAXBMV010000271.1:0-5145 GCA_963976575.1 uncultured Gammaproteobacteria bacterium
TGACGGATTACGGTCCAGCGGTTGGCGTAGAGGTCATGGCCTGCTTCGACGAGACCGAAGTCGAGTTTTTCCAGGCTGGCGTAAATCGGCAGTATCATCAGCGGGATATAACTGTAAACAAGTCCAACGCCTATGGCGAAATTGCCATACATCATTTGCAGCGATTCGTCGATGATTCCCAGTGCCAGCAAGGGTTGTTCGATCAAGCCATCCTTGCCGAGGATTAATATCCATGAATAGGCGCGTACCAGCAGGTTGGTCCAGAAAGGTATGGTCACCAGTAGCAGTAATATATCCCGGGTTTGCTTGCGTTGCTGGACGATATACCAGGCCACCGGAAATCCGACCAGAAAAGACAGGATCGTTCCTATGCCGGCGAGAAACACCGAACGCCAGATGATTTGCAGGTAAACCGGTTCGAAAAGTAGCGTATCGTCGAGGTCGCGCTCGAAGAATAACTGTATCCAGGCGTCAAGGCTGTAGCCAGCTTCGACGCCGCCATAAGAGTCGGCCGGCTTGAAAGAGTAGAGTCCCAGAAGTGAGATCGGTAGCACCATGAAGACGAAGATGAAGATCATCGCCGGCGCGAGGCCGAGCAGGCGGCGTACCAGGGGACTCGATGGTAGCCGGATTTGCATTGCTAGTCCTCGAGCAGGGTGGCGGCACCCATGGCGACATTGAGCCCTATATTTTCGCCTTCGGCGGGCAAGTCTTCGTCGAAGCTGATGTTCTGGCAACGTACCTCGAGATTAGTCGTTTCATCGACTTGCACATGCAGGTAAGTATCGGTGCCCATGTAAGTAGATTCAGTAATCCTGCCATTGAACAGGCCATCGCCGGCGGCACAGATTTCGAATTTTTCGGGGCGTATGGCCAGGGTTACCTGCGCGCCGATTTCATGCTTCGATGTCTTGTCGACATTGAATTCGGTAGCGCCGTGTTTACACAGGTACTCGTCGCTGTCTTCTGAGGTGATGCTGGCCTCGATCAGGTTGACGTCGCCGATGAAGTTGGCGACAAAACGGTTACAGGGGCGTTCATAAATGACCCTTGGCTGATCGAGTTGCTGAACTTCGCCCGAGGACATAACGGCGACGCGATCGCTCATGCTCATTGCCTCTTCCTGATCGTGGGTAACGAAAACGAAGGTGATGCCGGTTTCCTGTTGCAGGCGCTTTAATTCGGTACGCATTGCCTGTCTAAGCTTCAGGTCCAGCGCCGACAATGGTTCATCGAGTAACAAGACCTTTGGCTTGGGCGCCAGCGCACGCACCAGCGCAATGCGCTGCTGCTGTCCACCGGATAGCTGGTTGGGCATGCGATCAGCAAAATCATCCATCTTCACCAGCGCCAGCATTTCTTTGACCACGGCATCAATGTTGGCTTTGCTCTCGCCCTTCATCTTCAAACCGAAGCCGATATTGTCGGCGATGCTCATATGTGGAAATAACGAGTAACTCTGAAATACGGTATTAACCGGCCTGTCATTGGGTTCCAGACCTTCGAGGTGATCGCCGTATAACAGGATTTCGCCGGCGGTTGGCTGTTCGAAGCCGGCAATCAGGCGCAACAAGGTGGTTTTGCCACAGCCCGAAGGGCCCAGCAAGGTGAAGAATTCATTGTCAAGAATATCAATATCGACATGCTTTAGCGCGATGATTGGTGCCGCACTGCTGCCGTAGTGTTTGACGACATTCTGGACCGATATGGCCGTTTTCTGACTACTCATATTAACTGATGTGATAACCCTGATTGCTCAGGCTACCCTTGCTCCCGGTGGTTATATTATTATTCAATCGTATCTTATTTTCTTATCAAGCCAACGAGGCTTGAATCGTTTATGGATGATGTGATCACAATTGTGGCGAATATATTCCACCAATTCTATAGATAATTCAAGCCAAACTCAGCCTCGAATTTTTGATTGTTTGATTCCGCTTTGCAAATGCAAAGCCACTTTCGGGCTAAATTACTGAATGCAGGTGCTTTGTGACTGCATTGCGTTGCGGCATCAGGTTTGACGGGCAGCTTTAACGCTGGAATTGAGCAATCGAAAGGAGCACAATTTCAACCCCTGTGATTCGCCTGCCGGTTTTTATCGCAGATTGATCCCGGCACTGCTGTGGTGCAAAAGTACAAGATTGTCCACATATTTGTCGGATCGACGCGGGACTGGAGCGAGTCGGACAGTGACGAGGGCCTGGTATCTTAAACGTATAGGCAAGCAGAAAAGTATTCTGAGTATCGCTACGAATTTAACTTTGTGGCAATTTAATTTATTACCGATAAAATGTGATCACATTTCCACCCGAGACTAGTTTATGAGCAAAACAACCCGCGTATCTTTTGACTGGCAGGATCCGATGTTTCTCGACCAACAGTTGAGCGATGAGGAGCGCCTGATTCGTGACGCTGCGCGTGATTATTGCCAGGATCGGCTGATGCCGAGAATCAAGCAAGCGAATCGTGACGAAGTGTTCCATCGTGAAATCATGGATGAGCTCGGTGAACTGGGTTTGCTGGGCGCCACAATCCCGGAAGAATACGGCTGTGCCGGAGCCAACTACGTGTCTTATGGTCTGGTAGCGCGCGAAGTCGAGCGCGTCGACAGTGGATACCGCTCGGCCATGAGTGTTCAGTCGTCTCTGGTTATGCATCCCATATATGCCTACGGTAACGAGCAGCAGCGGCAAAAGTACCTGCCCCGACTTGCCAGCGGCGAACTGGTTGGCTGTTTTGGATTGACAGAGCCCGATGCAGGTTCGGATCCAGGCAGTATGAAGACAACGGCAATCGCCGTGTCTGGTGGTTACAGTTTGAAAGGCGCCAAGATGTGGATAACCAATTCCCCGATCGCCGATGTCATGGTGGTCTGGGCAAAACTCGATGGCGTCATACGCGGCTTTATTCTGGAGCGCGGCATGGATGGATTGTCGACCCCAAAAATCGAAGGCAAGTTTTCGCTGCGCGCCTCGACCACCGGTGAAATTGTGATGCAGGATGTGTTGGTTCCAGAAGAGAATCTTCTGCCCAATGTCAGTGGTCTGAAAGGCCCCTTTGGTTGCCTCAACCGGGCGCGTTATGGCATCGCCTGGGGTTCGCTGGGCGCCGCCGAATTCTGCTGGCACGCGGCACGCCAGTACACGCTGGACCGCAGCCAGTTTGGTCGTCCGCTGGCCGCAACCCAGTTGATCCAAAAGAAACTCGCCGATATGCAAACCGAGATAACCCTTGGTCTGCAAGGCTGTCTGCAAATGGGCCGATTGATGGATGCCGACAATTGCCCGGTGGAACTGGTATCGCTAATGAAGCGTAATAATTGTGGCAAGTCGCTGGATATAGCTCGCGTGGCGCGCGACATGCATGGTGGAAACGGTGTGTCCGACGAATTTCACGTGATTCGCCATATGATGAATCTGGAAGCCGTCAATACTTACGAGGGAACCCACGACGTTCACGCATTGATTCTCGGCCGCGCGCAGACCGGTATCCAGGCTTTTTCCTGAATGGCGGGTGCATTAGCTGGTTTTCGCGTACTCGACCTGAGTCGCATACTGGCAGGCCCCTGGGCCAGCCAGATGCTGGCTGACCTCGGTGCCGAGGTGATCAAAATCGAACGTCCGGTGAGTGGTGACGATACGCGTGGCTGGGGCCCGCCTTATATGTCCGATGCCAGCGCCGGGGCGAGCAGTGAATCGGCTTATTTTCATGCTGCCAATCGCGGCAAGCAGTCAGTTTGTATCGATATGTCCAGGCCGGAAGGCCAGGCACTGATCCAGGATCTTGCCGGACATTGCGATGTGTTGATCGAGAACTTCAAGGTCGGTGGTCTGAAGAAGTATGGTCTCGACTATGACAGTTTGCAGCCGATCAATCCGAAACTGGTGTACTGCTCGATTACCGGATTTGGCCAGAGCGGACCCTACGCCGATCGTGCCGGTTACGATTTCATGATTCAGGCTATGGGTGGCATGATGAGTGTCACCGGCGAAGCCGATGGCCAGCCGATGAAAATCGGTGTCGCCCTGGCCGATATCATGACAGGGCTTTACGCGACCAATGCGATCCAGGCAGCGTTAATCCACCAACTCAGGAGCGGGCAGGGGCAATACATCGACATGGCTCTGCTCGACGTACAGGTGGCAACCCTGGCCAACCAGGCAATGAATTATCTGGCCAGTGGCATCAATCCGAAACGCCTGGGCAATGCGCATCCGAACATAGTGCCTTATCAGGCTTTCCCCACCGACGATGGATTCATCATTCTTGCGGTGGGCAATGATGCACAGTTTCAGCGTTTCTGCGAATTGGCTGGCAAACCTGAGCTGGCCGCAGATGAGCGTTTTCAGAAGAACAGTAGTCGGGTGAAGAATCGTGCAACCCTGGTGCCCATGATAGAGCAAATTCTGTTGACGAAAACGGCCGCCGACTGGCTTGATGAGCTGAATAAACGTGGCATCCCCTGTGGACCGATCAATAACCTCGATCAGGTGTTTGCTGATCCGCAAGTACGCCATCGCGGGATGCAGCTAGAGCTCGATCATGCCAGTGCCGGCAAGGTCGCCAGCGTCGCCAATCCGATTAATCTGTCTCAAACTCCGATTGCCTATGATCTGGCCCCGCCGACCCTGGGGCAGCATACCGACGCGGTGTTGGCGGGCTTGTTGGGCATGGATGCTGCAAGCTGCGAGCAGCTGCGTGCTAGCGGCGTATTGGGTTAATAATGCTGGCGCTCAGAGTTTCGTTGGCCAGGTATCGCTGAGTCGATAACCACCAGGCCAGGGGTCTTCCGGGTCGAGCATGACCTGATGGGTGCCGGTGATCCAGGCCCGGCCTCGAATCGAGGGGGTAATGGCAGTCTTATCACCAACTCGGGTTTCAGAGACAATGCTGCAATCGAAGCGCGAATCGATGATCGAGCGGCCGATCATGCGCTCGCCGACTTTCATTTCGCCCCTGGCATGCAACACCGCCATCCTTGCAGAACATCCGGTGCCGCAGGGCGAGCGATCCAGTTTGCCCGGATCTATGGCAACGCTGTTGCGGCTGACGTTGATGCCATTTTCTCTGGTCAACGGCATGGCTATTTCGCAGAAGGAAATATGACGCCAGTCCGGGTTGCCCGGATGGGTAAAGCCAAGTTGC
>CAXBMV010000272.1:0-5140 GCA_963976575.1 uncultured Gammaproteobacteria bacterium
ACGGCAGGTATATTTTGCAGCTGCGGCGTTTCAGGGTTAACGACTGTTACATTTTGCAGCTGCGCTAGTTCCGGGGTCTCCAGAAGCACCGCGTTATGTATTTAAATAACCCCGCCACTGAGTTGGTAGACCCAGCCGCTGAGCATTGCACCGCTTAGACCCAGCAGCAGGTAGAGTACGAATACCGGTTTCTTCACCAGCGCGAAAACCGCTATTGCAGCCGGCACCGAGGAGACTGCACCGGCGGTGATAAAGGCCATGGCCGCCCCCGGCGTCATGCCGATTTCAAGCAGGCCCGATATCAATGGGATCGCAGCGTAACCATTCAGATAAGAGGGAGCGCCGACGATCGCGGCGAGAGGAATTGCGAAGGGGTTCTCGCTGCCGACATAAGCAACAATCCAGTCGGAGGAGACATAAGCCAGCATCAGGCTTTCCAGCAGGAAGGCGAGCGTCAACCACTTGCCGAGAAAAATTCCTATTTTGGTGGCTTCGGCGTTAAATTTTTGCACCCGCTGGCGCTCCTGCCAGAACTTCCATTTTACTTCGGCAGTAGGGGCGCAACTGGACGAGCAACCGCCGGCAATGCCTGCCTGCAGAGGGTTGGCCAGCCAGCCGTATTTTTGCAAGCCCAATACCGCAAAACCGGAGAACAGACCCATCGCAATCGCGGCCAGCGTCTTGGCGATGGCGAAATTAAAACCTATGCCGGCCGAGGTAAGAATAAACATTTCTGGATCCATGATTGGAGATGCGATCCAGAAAGCCATGACCGGGGCCAGCGGTACCCCGGCTCCTAGCATTGCCGCGATCAGCGGGATGACACCGCAGGAACAAAACGGGGAAATGGCGCCAACCATGGCCGCCATTACCACAGTGCGGCGCGGATTGCCGCTAAAGGCCCTGGCGATCAGCGTGTCGGCGCTGCTGGCGTTGGCATAGGCGGCTATGGCGATTGCCAATGCGAAATAGGGAAGCATCTGGATCAATGAAGTTAAGGTCGCAAGGCTGCTGCTTGCGGCCTGCTGCGCATCGAAGATTAACAGCAGCACTACGATGGCAAGCATGGCCTGCAGTACGCGGTCCAGCAGCAGCGTTTTGATCATTGATATGCCTCTGGCGGCGAGGCCGGGTGGGTTGTTTAAAGTTGTTGTATTCATAATTCTAGTAATACCGAAATATACTGGTTAAAAAATTACGCCGCTGACGCCTTACTGTCTTCGTCTACGCAACATTCTTCGGTCAGATATGCGACCAGGTCATTCAACACTTCGTACTCCATGCGACAAATCAAGGTGGCCTGCAGCCGTTGCTGATTGATAACGCCAGCCGATTTAAGATGACCGATATGGTGGGTAAGCGTCGATGCCGGGATCTTCAGTTTCTTCTGGATGGCGCCTACCGCGAGGCCCTCATCACCGGCACGCACCAGCAGGCGCACGATTTGCAGGCGCGTCGGGTTGCCTATTTTGGCGAGTATATTGGCGGCGGTTTCCAGTTTCATGGGCGCTATCCTAAAAGTCTAAATCGCCTGTGTCAACTATATTACTAGAATTGTCGAAATTAAGAGATCGATAGGAATCTAAATAATCGGGGGATGAGGGAGCTTCCATACAGATAGAAACAGAGCGGATTCAGGCAACAGCCAGGAATCAAATCTATCCAATATCGAGATGCTCGATAAAATTGCAGAATATCTTTGCATCACCACCATGCGCCGGCAGGGACAGTAACGAATCGCAAACTGCAGCAGCCTGGTCATTGCTCAATCCACCGTATTGCAGCAACCCTTCGGCCTTGTTACGCATTTCTGCCGCATCCAGCGCCAGTTCGGGATCGCCCTTGCAATCCTTGCGCGAAACCTTGCAGGTTTCTCCCGATGAGGTAGTAACCGATACCTCTGCTCCCCAGGCAAGCGGGTAGGCGGAGCGATAGGGGTCGACAACCTCGACACTGCTTGCCCCCCTGATGTTTGCGCTGCGCTGGCGAGCCGGTTCATCGAAAGAGTTCAGTCCAACCCTGCCGTCGGTCAGCGCGATTGCAACACAGTGGTAAAGCGAGAACTTGGCTTCGTATTCGCTGCCAGGATCGGGGCGGTCACAGACATCCATTGCAGCCTGGTAAGTCTTGATATCGACTCTCGCTATGTCAGCGCCATCGATGAGTTCATGTATCTCCAGTGCACAGTCGATCAAGGGGTGAGTATGCCGGCATGATGGCCAGGGCTTGATCGAGGTGAGTAGCAATTGCCATGGAGCGTCAGGTGATTCCAATAGTTTTGCCGGAACCGGGTCATCGCACATGGCAGCGAAGAAGCCCTTGTCACCTTCGAGAATTTCGGGTGGTCCGGTAAATCCATGGGCGGCCAACTCTGCGGCCAACAGCCCCGACTCGGCGGCACGACCGGCATGCAGGTGCTTGCTCATGGCACCGTTTTGCATGAATTGCCAGAAGCCCGAGGATTGCGTGCCGGCGTTGCCCAGTGCGTCACTGGTCTGTTCATCGCTCAGTCCAAGCAAGCTGGCCGCGGCCATGGCCGAACCGAAAGGGCCACAGGTAGCGGTGTTATGCCAAACCCGGTAGTGGGCCGGACCTACCGCCGCGCCGACGCGACACATGGCCTCGAAACCATGCAGTACCGCGCGCAGGATTTGCTCGCCACTGGCGCCCAGTTTTTCGCCGAGAGAAAAAGCGACCGGTACCACGACGCAACCCGGATGGGTTACCGAGGCGCGGTGCAGGTCGTCGGTTTCGGTAATATGCGTCAGCGCAGCCATCAGCAATGCGCGTCGCTTGTCGTCGAGCTCGCTGGCGCTGGCCCATTGGCGCAACGTTTTGCCCACACTGGTCTGACTTCCGGCGTAAGCACTGGCGATAGCGTCAAGGCTGAACATTGCGGCGGCGGCGAGATCCTGATCAGATATTGGCCGGCTTCGGATCAGTGCTATTAATTGCTGTGTCAGGCTCATGTTGTTTACCGATGCTTCGTCATTGTAATGAGGTGAAGTTTCCCATAAATTGGCAGCGAAATGTAATATGCATAATCGAGGGGTTTAGAGCATGTCACTGAAGCAGGTAATCGGCGGACCACTGGTCATCAACGGGCGTGAATTGTCCCTGTCGCGAGCGGTACGCGCCGGTGATTTTGTCTTTGTTACCGGTCAAGTACCGATGCGAGATGGCAAACCCATGAGCGACAGCAGTATCGAGGAGCAGACGCGCGCCTGCCTGGATAGCCTGAAGGCTATTCTTGACGAGGCCGACTGCAGTCTCGAAGATGTGGTCAAGTCGATGGTGTGGTTGAAAAACCGGGAAGATTTCGTCCGTTTCGATTCGGTATACGCAGAGTATTTTCCCGAGCAGCCACCAACCCGCTCGGCGCTGGTGAGCGAGTTTCTCATCGATATACTGGTTGAAATCGAATGTGTTGCCTACAAGCCGCAGTAATCCTGTTTTAACCGATTCCGCCTTTATTAGCAGCCCCCGTTTTATGGGCCACAGCGGTGGACATTTCAGCGGGCTGCTTTTATTCTAGCCTGAACTTTCCGCAAGATAATCCCTGGACCAGAATGAGTATGTCTTATCGCCAGATACTGGATCGTCCCGTATTTATCATGGCCGCTCCGCGCTCTGGCAGTACTCTGTTGTTCGAAACCCTGGTCAAGGCACGAGGTTTGTATTCCACCGGCGATGAAAACCATGGCTTGATCGAGCAGTTCCCTGCACTGAAACCTGAGCGGAGGTCATCGCCGTCGAATCTGCTCACTGCCGAGGATGCCGATGACGAACTTGGCGAGGCCATCAGCGAGGCCTTTGTTCGCGCACTGGTCGACAGCAATAGCGTAGCCGCGGATCACGTAAAGCCCGGCAGCCGTTTTCGCATGATAGAAAAGACGCCGAAAAATATCCTGCGCATCCCGTTCTTTAACGCGATTTACGCAGATGCATTGTTTATTTATCTGTATCGCAATCCGCTGCAGAATATTTCATCCATCATCGATGGCTGGGGTTCCGGTCGCTTTGTTACCTATGCGGGCTTGCAGGTTGCCGCCGGTCACTGGTCATTCCTGTTACCTCCTGGTTGGGAGAAGCACAAGAATGACAGGGTCGAGTCCATGGCAGCCTGGCAATGGCTGGTGTCGCAGCAGCAGGCGCTCGATTCTTTCGCAGACATTGACCGCAGCCGGGTGTTTGCGTTGAACTACGACGACTTTTTGCAACAACCCGCGCAAACGGTGAAGCAACTCTGCGAATTTATCGATGTGGATTTTGACGAAGGTCTCGCCAGCCACTGCGCCAAACCATTGCCCTATTCACGCTATACCCTGAGCGAGCCGGCGCAGGATAAGTGGAAACGAAATGCCGGTTTACTGTCTCAGGTCATCGACAGCAGCAGCCCAGTCATTGCTCGCATTAATCAGTTTGCCGCAAATCAGGGCAGCCCGCTGGCAATGAATATGAGCAAGGCTGCACTCGCCGGTATTGCGCAAAAACAGAAACAGTCTGTTGTCGACAATGCCGAGGTGTCGCGCAACAACCCCTGTCCCTGCGGCTCGGGGAAAAAATATAAACGCTGTCATGGGGCATTGTCGTCCCAGCAGGATTCGCTATGAAACTAAAGCACCCCTTTATCCGCTTGCCCTTTCGCTTCGACGTTGAGCAACTGCGCAAGGAGCTGGCTAATTTTGACCAAAGCGTATGGATGCCGCATCCCAACGGATTGAAAGGTAATTCGGCGATGCCGCTGATATCCAAGGATGGCGAAGACAATGACCACTTTCACGGCTCCATGAAAGTCACGCCGCATTTGCAGCGCTGCGAATACATCCAGCAGGTTATTGCCAGCTTCGGCGAAGTGTTCGGGCGATCGCGCTTGATGAAACTGGAAAGTGGTTGCGAAGTATCGGCGCACACCGATACCAACTATCACTGGCATAGCCGGGTTCGCATTCATATTCCGATCACGACTTTTCCAGAAGTCATTTTTCATTGTGGTGATAGCGCCGTGAATATGCAGGCTGGCGAGTGCTGGTTGTTCGATTCCTGGCAGCAACATCAGGTAGTGAATGGTAGCGAACATACCCGGGTACATCTGGTTATCGATACCTCGGGTTCGTCGCGCTTCTGGCAAATGGTCGAT
>CAXBMV010000273.1:0-5124 GCA_963976575.1 uncultured Gammaproteobacteria bacterium
TGCGCATCGAGTCCAGCGCGGTGACACCACTGGAAACAAGGATGCTCATGGTGCGGGTAAAGCGCGAGGTATTCGCCAGACGCACCAGGTAACTAATGTAAGGCAGTCGCAGCAGGAAGCGATCGCGCAGGCGACAAAAACGGGGGAATTTGAGCATCTGCAGATAAGCGACTATCACCAAAGCAACACCGACCATCAGCGTAATGCCGTGGTCCTTGAAGAAATCAGACAGGCCAATCAACCACTGCGTAACGATTGGTAATTCCTGATCGAAGCCTTCGAACACCTGCACGATCTTGGGCACGACAAAAGTCAGCAACAGCGCAACCAGGACAAACGCAACTACCGATAGCAGAATCGGGTAAATCAACGCCTGACCAGTGCGGCGCTGCAAGTCCTGACGTGCTTCGATATGGTCGGCAAGGCGCTCCATGACGATATGCAACAGGCCCGACTGTTCGCCGGCGTGCACCGAGGCGCAATACATCGAGTCGAATATACGAGGGAACTCACGCAGAGCCTCGGACAGCGCATAACCCTCTAGCACGCGCGCGCGCACCGCCAGCAACACGCGTTTGGCCACCTGCTTGTTGGTTTGCCGCGAGACCGCGTGATAGGCCGATTCGATCGGTTGACCGGCGCTGATCAAGGTCGCCAGCTGGCGTGTGATCAAGGATAAGGTAGCGACATTCAGCTTGTCGCGGCGGCTCTTGCCGATGCCTTCGGAATGGCCCTTGGAGACTTCGCCGATCTCCAGCGGCATCAGGCTCATGCCGCGCAGCTGCTGGCGGGCCTGGCGAGCGGTATCCGCCTCGATCAGCCCCTTATGGGTCTTGCCGCCCGCATCGACCGCCTGGTATTCGTAGGCCGCCATGTCAGGATGTCATCCGGGTTTGGGGCTTCAACCCGGCCACCAGGGTGCCGGGCCGTCTGGAGCTCCCGGACATGTGCTTCGCGCATTCCGGGATGACACCGATGTATTGGATTCCCCTTGTTATCTTGTCATCCCGTGGCACGCCCACGGGATCCAGTGTCATGATGACACCTGCGACGCTGGATCCTGCCGGTCCGACGCATCGGGTCAAACTACGGGATGACAGATCAAAGATAGGAGTAGAAGAAACAAGCATAGAGGACTCAGCAGGCCTACACATTATCCCGTGAAACCCTGTACACCTCGTCGATCGTGGTCTCGCCCTGCAGTACCTTGCGAATACCATCGTCGCGCAGGCTCTGGCTCTTGGTGCGGCAGTAGCGTTCCAGCTTCGGCTGGCTCGCTTCGTCGTGCACCATCACCGACAATTCCTCATCGACCTCAATCAGTTCGTAAATGCCGGTACGTCCGCGAAAACCGGTTTGCAGGCACTTCGGACAGCCATTTGCCTGGTAAATAACGTCTTCGGGCTTGATTTCAAAACCGTTGATTTGTTCAGCGTCGAGTTGGGTCACGGTCTTACATTCCGGGCAAAGCTTGCGTACCAGGCGCTGCGAGAGTACACCGAGCAAGGTGGAAGACAACAGGAAAGGCTCCACACCCATGTCCTGCAAGCGCGTAATCGCGCCCACGGCCGAATTGGTGTGCAATGTGGATAAAACCAGATGTCCTGTCAGACTCGCCTGAACTGCGATCTGGGCGGTTTCGCTGTCGCGAATCTCGCCGACCATCACCACGTCCGGATCTTGACGAAGGATCGCGCGCAAACCCTTGGCAAAAGTCATGTCGACCTTGGTATTCACCGGCGTCTGGCCAATGCCGTCAAGGTCATACTCCACCGGGTCTTCCACGGTGAGGATATTGCGCGTGGCATCGTTGAGCACCGACAGCATCGCATAGAGACTGGTGGTTTTACCCGAACCGGTAGGCCCGGTAACCAGGATGATGCCATGCGGCTTTTGAATCATTTTCTCGAGTCGCTTCTCTTCCTTGCTGGCCATGCCCAGTTGTTCAAGATCGAGTCTACCAGCCTGCTTGTCGAGCAGACGCATAACCACACGTTCGCCGTGTCCCGAGGGCAAGGTAGATACACGAATATCTACCGGTCGATTAGCAACCTTCAGCGCAATACGCCCATCCTGCGGCAGGCGTTTCTCGGCGATATCCAGCTGCGCCATGACCTTGATGCGCGAGCACAGCATCGTCGTCGCTTTCGAGCAAATCTTCGGGCTCGGCAAGCTCGCGCGCGACATCGGCGAGATTCAGCTCGCCACCGATTTTCTCGGCCTCGGAAAAGGAATTTTCGCGGTTATTCTCAAAATGCTGACCGAGCATGCGGTTAAAATCGAGATCAGACTCCACCGTAATCTCTTCGACCATGCCCACCACGCGTTGCGCCTCCGATACCGCCTCGGCCGGGGCACTGCTTTTCAGGGTCAGGCGTAACTTACCCGAAACCGGCGACAATGCCGCGATCACGCCGTAGCGCTTGCAAAAGGAGTAAGGAAGTTCACTTGTTGAAGCCATTTAACAACTTTCCTGTCTATGTCACTGAATTAGCTTAAAGTTTAGCAGGCTATTTGACCATAAAAAGGCCTGCATGTGCGCAATTATGGCAAAAAACTGTGCAGGAGGTCTGTCATCTATGTCACATAGCGACCGGGGACGCGCCTGCATTGGAGTAAGCCAGAAAACCAGCGACTGTAATAAAATGAAACATCATCCAGAAATCCTGGTCCGGCGCTACACGCCTTCCAGAAAAGTGCCTGTGTGATCCCCGATAACACCCTGTCTGCCCTCGTTGGAAGTTCATACCCTCACCTCACCTACCTCTCGAAATGAGATCCAAAACGGGATGCAGCATAACCGTCCATATAGTCGAAATTCCCACCTTAGCAGAAGACTAAAACTCCATGCGTGGCCCTAATTATCTTAAAAAACACTCTAGTTTTTCAACAATTTACCTCATTTGGGTGATTCGAAATTTCAGGCATCAAGATAGTATTCACTACAATTAATAAGAATGGATTCGAAACATGCTCACCAGGTTCATAAACACCGCTACATTCGCAGCACTTCTGATTACCTTCAGCTCGCTGGGCTCGGCACAGGCCTCCGTGATCAACGGCGTCGCAGTCGGTTCTGCCGGCAGTACAACAATGGTTGGATCAACCTCCTCGGCGGGAAGTATTCCTGACGCGATAAGATATTATATCCCGCTCGGTAATTCGGCTAGCGATGCTTACGGCACCGGATCAGCATGCCGCGGCAATGGAGCGGGCACCTGTAGCGATTACGGTAATGGCACCGGATACGATGCCGCCAGTGCTCTGTCCATGAATATTTTCTTTGACTTGAGCAGCGAAGCGGAAATTGGCGCTGCCACTTTAAGCTTTATTTTTGATGACCTCGATTTAACCCCGGACAATGATCCTGATGGATTCACGGAATCGATCCAGCTGTCTTACTGGAATTGGAATGGGGCAGATTTCGTTCTCGAAGCCTTGAGCCTCGTAATACAAGATGAAAGCGATTTACCAGGTACCGGCGGATCTACAGCTGTCGACCCGAATATCATCACCTGGGACTTGAGTCTGGCTGCACTGGGTAACCTGAATGACAGTCGTGTTGGACAAGGCGGAGGCTGGTTCCAGCTTGGTTTCGGCTCGGATTTCTACACCAATGGCAGGAACACACCCGAGTACCTGGTAGCATCCCTGGACGTTTCCGCGGTTCCGGTACCAGCTGCCTTCTGGTTATTTGGCACCGCCTTGGTTGGGTTTATCGGATACTCCAGAAGAAGAAGCATTTAGATCTAGCTGATTTCGGCTAAACCAGCCTCTCTCCGCGACCAATCGCATAATAGGTCAAGC
Organism: uncultured Gammaproteobacteria bacterium; assembly: GCA_963976575.1. GTDB lineage: Bacteria > Pseudomonadota > Gammaproteobacteria. Next base: position 3,808 of record CAXBMV010000273.1, read on the forward strand.
CAAACGGCTTGACCGTTGCTGGCTCGTACAAGTTACGCCCATCGAAGATCACCTTATCGGCAAGACTACTGGCGAGCATGGAGAAATCCGGGCTCCAGAAGTTCTTCCATTCAGTCACGATAGCGAGCGCATCGGCTCCTTGTAAAGCATCCTCGGCGGTTTCACAAAGCTCAAATCCTTCGAGGTTGCCATACAAATGCCGCGCCTCATCCATTGCCACTGGATCGTAAGCCCTCACCCGCGCACCCTCCTTAATCAAACGTTCGAGCAATCTGCGACTGGGCGCTTCGCGCATGTCATCGGTACGCGGCTTGAAGGAAAGACCCCATAGCGCGAATACCTTGCCTTTGACATCACCATGGTAGTGACCGCTAATCTTCTCGAATAATTTTTCTTTCTGCCGATAGTTGGTCGCCTCGACCGCGTCCAGAATTTGTGCATCGTAGCCCATGGCTTTAGCGGTACGATGCAAGGCTTGAACATCTTTTGGAAAACAGGAACCGCCGTAGCCGCAGCCCGGATAGATAAACTGGAAGCCGATACGATGATCCGACCCTATGCCCTTGCGCACATGCTCGATATCGGCACCGACTCTCTCGGCGATATTGGCCATCTCGTTCATGAAACTGATCTTGGTCGCGAGCATCGCGTTGGCTGCATACTTGGTCAGTTCGGCTGACGGGATATCCATCGCGATGATGCGATCATGGTTACGATTAAACGGTGTAAACAACATGCGCAGCAACTCTGTGGTGCGCGGATTGTCGGTGCCTATAATAATTCGATCCGGTTTCATGAAATCATCGATGGCTGCACCCTCCTTCAAAAACTCGGGGTTGGAAACCACGTCGAATTCGACCGTCTTGCTGCGATCACTCAAAACCGAATTAACCTTGTCGCGAACTTTTTCTGCCGTACCTACTGGCACCGTGGACTTATTGATGATGATTTTGTATTCATCCATATGCGTACCGATAGACTCCGCTACCGCAAGCACATACTGCAAATCAGCCGACCCGTCTTCGCCCGGAGGAGTTCCGACCGCGATCACCTGGTACAGGCCGTGCTTGACAGCTTTTTCCAGATCAGTGGTAAATTTGATCTTGCCTTGTTCCATGTTGCTGTGGACCAGGTCCTCCAGGCCGGGCTCATAAATCGGGACTTCTCCCTGATTGAGACGATCGATACGAGCGCTATCGACATCCATGCAAACCACCTGATTGCCAACTTCTGCGAGACAGGCTGCCGAAACCAGACCGACATAACCCGACCCATATACTGTGATGTTCATGGAAGTTGATTCCTGATAATTGATAA
>CAXBMV010000274.1:0-5120 GCA_963976575.1 uncultured Gammaproteobacteria bacterium
CGAATATACGCAAGCCGGTGGACTGATTTATACCGACTCGATCGACAATTCTGCCGGCGTGGATTGTTCGGATAACGAGGTCAACATCAAGATACTGCTGTCCCCGCTGGTAAAGGAGGGGCGCATGACGCGTGCCCAGCGCAACAAGCTGCTGATAGACATGACCGACGAGGTGGCCGAGCACTGCCTGGCCAATAACTATCGTCAGACGCAGATACTCGACAGCCTGGTGCAGAACGCGGCGGCTAATATGCACCAACACGCTCGCTTTATGCGTCACCTGGAACGCGAAAATATATTAAGTCGCAGGCTGGAAAACCTGCCCAGCGACGAGCAGATCACCGACCGTATCGCGCAAAACAAAGGTTTGACCCGTCCGGAACTATCGATACTGCTGTCATACAGCAAGCTTATAACCCGCTATTGCTCGAATACTTCCCCCAACTTTTGCGTAACGATTTCGCCGCAGAAATCCTGCAGCACCCGCTGCGCAAGGAAATCATCGCCACATTGCTGAGTAACAAGATCACCAATAACATCGGCATAGGATTCGGTTACCGGATTCGAGAAGAAACCGGTGCCAGTATCGAAGACATAGCGAAGGCATACGTGGTTTGTGTCGATGTTTTCGCATTAAACGACACCTGGGACGAGCTGGAAAAGCTGGATAACAAGGTACAGGAAGTCTATCGCTACGAATGTTTCCAGGCGGTGAGTGGTCTGCTCGAGCGTTCTATCAGTTGGCTGTTGCGCAACCAGTCGTCAGATTTTGTCGTCAGCAAGGTGATCAAACGCTACAAGCCCGATATCAAGTTGCTCAATAAGGTCATTTCCACAGCCATAGTCGGAAAATCGCGTAAAAACTACCTGACTACGAAAAAGCGCTTCATCAAATATAAGCTGCCAACCGCACTGGCTCAGGAACTGGCCGACAAGACTACCCTGGCCTCTGCTTTTGACATCATCGAAATCAAGATCAAGCTGGGCAGCAGCCCGGAGAATGTCGCCAAGTTGTTTTACGCGCTGTCAGACAGACTACAACTGCACTGGATACGAAATGCAACCTCGAAAACCATAATCCGCAGTCACTGGAATCATCTGGCGATTGTCAATCTGCGCAACGATTTGCACGCCAACCAGCGCAATCTAACGGAAATGGTCATGCAGGCGGTAAGCGATACACGCCATACCACCAAGGCCATGCACCTCTGGGAAGTACGTCAGGGTGAAGCGCTGGAGCGCTACGATCACATCATCAACGAGTTGAGTGCGATGCAAACCATCGATTTTCCGACCATCTCGGTGGCCGTGTCAGAGGTACGCCGCCTGGTACAGCTGGATCGACAGGCACTGATAGATATGGATTATCCGGAAGATAATATAGTTAATATACAATAAGTTACGGGGTGTATTTCAAGTTAAATATAACGCGACTAAAGTCGATACACCTTGCCATCTTCCGCCTGGTAAATGTAATTCAGGAACAGATCGATGAATTTCTGTTCGTAGTTGCGCAGGTACTTGTCGTTGAGGTAAGCGATGCGCGTTACTTCCCAGGGGAATAGATGGCTGACATCGCGGCTATGCATGCTGCCGTCATCGGATTGTTCCAGCGCCATGCTGGCTATAATGCCAACGCCCATACCTTCACGCACATAAGTCTTGATAATATCGGTATCGGCCGCGCTGAGCACCACATGTGGCTCAAGCCCGGCGCGACTAAAGGATTCGCTGAAACTCTTGCGCCCGGTAAATCCGTAGACATAGGTGATCAGTGGGTACTCGCATAAATCTTTCAGGCTTAGTTTATCCAGTTTCTGCAATGGATGATCGGCCAGCGTAATCAGACTGCGATTCCACTTGTAACAAGGGATATTGGTGAGTTGCTTTGATTCTGCGAGCGCCTCGGTACAGATCGAAAAATCGATTTCATCGTTGACCGCCCATTGCACCAGTTGCCGCGGTGTTCCCTGGTGGATTTGCAGTTCGACCCGGGGATAGCTGCTGTTGAACGACTTGATCACCGGAGGCAGCACGTAACGCGCCTGGGTATGGGTGCAGCCGATGCGCAATATGCCCTGATTCATATTGGTGTAGTCGTGACCAATGGCGCGGATACTGTTTACCGAAGCCAGCGTCACTCTGGCATGATCGGCCACCTGCAGGCCCATCTCGGTCAGCCCCACCAAACGCTTGCCCTTGCGTATGAACAGGTCTGCCTCAAGTTCGTCTTCGAGTTTCTTCAAATGCTGCGATACCGCTGATTGCACGAGGAATAATTCGTCGGCAGCCTTGCTGACGCTGAAGTGGCAATCGATAAGCTTGATCAGGGATTGTAATTGACGAATTTCCATAGCCTTTTAAATCATAACTCGTGATTAAATCGCAAAAATTATAATCGATTGTGATAACAATCTCGATGATTCTGCACCGACTTCTCAGTCCGATGCGCAGGTAGTACACTCGCGCGATGAATAAATTTCAGGACAGGTTTGACCCCCAGGTCTGGAAAGTGGTGGCTGCGATTCCCGCCGGCCGCGTCATGGGCTATGGTGAGGTCGCCCGTGCGGCCGGTTTTCCGCGATACTCGCGCATGGTGAGCGCCGCCATGGGGCGATCGCCTAGTCCTCTGCCCTGGTACCGCGTAGTACGTTCCAACCGCACGTTGGCCTTCGAAGAGGGGTCTGCCTCTTATCGAGAACAGGCGCAATTGTTAAAACAGGAAGGGATAAGTTTCGATGGACTTAAGATCATAGAAGTCGAACTGGAAGATAGCCTCGACCGCATTCTATGGGGTCCTGACGACTAGTCTATGCCAATCCGGGATGCCGTAAAACTGCGCAGCCTGCTGTGCCTGCTGCTATTGGCGCTGTTTTTTCAGTCATTGCATGGTGAAACAATCGACCTGCCCCAGGCGCACATGGGTGTCGCCATTGCCGCCATCGAGATAAGTGGCAACGACAGGACGCAACAACGCTTCATCCTGAAATGGAGCGGGATTGAAATCGGGCAAACACTAAGCCAGCAATTGGTGGAAGACGCACAACAGCGCCTGTTCGATAAGGGGCTGTTCAGATCGATCGAATTCGAAAGCAGTTTGATCGATGGAGAAAGCCTGCTACTGCATATACGAATCAGCGAAAAACGATATTCGTTGCTCATCCCCCGGCTCAGCCGCAACGGCGATGGCGATGTTAAAAAGGGCCTGAGACTTCGCATGCATAATCTGCAGGGGGCCAATCAGACGCTCGAAGTCCTGTTACAGGAAGAACGCGAAAGCAATGGCGATGAGTCCGAAGAACTACGCCTCGGATACCGCTGGCCGCTGTACCAACGGCCCTACGAATTGCAATGGCAACTCAGCGTGGAAACAGAGCATACCGAAGTCGAAAGTTTTACTAATATAGTCGACACCGAATTTTTTCATTTCAAGGTAACCAGGGACTGGTACTGGCAGGGCCTCGACCTGCCACTATCCTTGAGCACAGCCTATATTTTCGAGCAAAAGGTACTGGACAGGCCCTACCCTGTGGCGCTCGATGAAATCGAATCGGGTCAATACAATCGTATTCAAATCGGCGTGGCCTACGAAGATGTCCACCAGCGACGCGCGCGCCGCATTGGCAGATACTATGCGCTTTCGTGGCAACGCGGTTTCAAATGGCTGGGTTCGGATTTTGAGTCATCGGAAGTGGAGCTCGACATGCGCGGTTACCGGCCGCTAAATGCCCTGGATAATATCAATTATCGACTGGTATTGTCGCTTACCGACGGGGGGCCGTTCAACGGAATTGCCTTCGATCTCGGTGGTTCCTCCAGCCTGCGCGGGCTCGAAGACATCGATGCCCGTGGCGACGTACGCTTCTTCAGCAATGTCGAGTACGTGATTGGTTACCAGCAATACCCCAGTTTTCGCTCCAGCCTGTTTATCGATATTGGCAATGTCTATGAGGATCTTAAATCCACCGACCTCAGCAACCTGCGTTATACCATCGGTGCCGGCGTGCGCTGGAATATCGAATCATTCGTCGAGACCGATTTGTTTCTCGACTATGGCTACAATGTCGAGGAGAGTTTTGGCAAGATTTACGGCGGCACCTCGTTAAACTTTTAAATCAATTGCCTGTTGCCAGCCAGGCCATTCCCGGGACCTTAAATTAAATGAATTGGCGGATTAAATTCATCCTGCAAAACTGCTACAGTTCGCGCCTTCTGTGGTTTGTGGCAAGTCAGGTAAATGAAAAAATATAATATTGGAATCGATACCGGCGGTACCTATACCGATGCTGTCATAGTTGATATGCAATCGCATCAGGTAATCGCTGCGGCCAAATCACTGACTACCAAGGGGCATCTCGAGATAGGCGTTTCCAACGCATTGGATGCTGTCATGCAAAGCGTCGGCGACAGCCTCGGCGCCGAACAGATTTCGCTGGTCTCTTTATCGACTACGCTGGCAACCAATGCCCTCGTAGAGGGCGCGGGTTCCAGTGTCGCAGCAATCCTGATCGGCTTCAGCGACGATATGTTGCAACGCAGCCAGTTGGCAAAGGCGATCCCGGATGCCCAGATACTGCGTGTCGACGGCGGTCACCAGTACGACGGCAAGGAAGCCTGCGAGCTGGACGAGGCCGCGTTACGGGCCGGACTCGAGTCGTTGGGTGACAAGGTAGATGCCTTTTCAGTTTCCGCCACCTACTCGGTGCGCAATCCTGATCATGAAATGCGTGCCCGCCAGATAGTCGCCGAATTCAGCGACAAACCGGCCACCATTTCCAGCGAACTCTCGGATGGGCTGAACGGCCCGCTGCGCGCGCTTACCGCTACTTTCAACGTGCGCATCGTATCGCTGATATTGAATCTGGTTGAAAGCGTCGGTAACGCAATGAGCAGCATGGGAATCGATGCGCCGCTGATGATCGTCAAGGGTGACGGCTCCATTGCCAGCGCCGATTCGGTGATATCCCGCCCCATCGAAACAATCCTCTCCGGGCCGGCTGCCAGCGTCATCGGGGCTAATTTTATTGCCAACCTGAATGACTTTATTATTTCAGACGTGGGTGGTACCACCACCGATGTTGCCATCGTCAAGAAAGGCTGGCCTGCGATCAATGAAAAAG
>CAXBMV010000275.1:0-5114 GCA_963976575.1 uncultured Gammaproteobacteria bacterium
GGTTCAGTCCGGGCATCTTGTCGATCAGTTTCTCGGCAAACTGCGCGCCGGGGATGGTACCGGCGGAATTGGCGAAATAGCACATCTTCGCAATTTGATCGCGCACCGCATCGGCGATGCTTTCGCGGCCATAGCCGACGTTAACCGTCCATACGCCGCCAGACACCGCGTCGAGATACTCGCGACCGTTGATATCGGTGACACGCATACCCTTGCCCTCGACTATGACCATCGGGTCGGTCGATTGCAAAGGCTTATGCTGGGTGATGTGGTGCCACAGGTGATTCTTGTCGTGGCCAATAATTTCACTACTGTCGAAAGCTGTCATCGCATACTCCGGGCGGTCTGATTGATGCATTTTCTGATGGGAAACAGAGGCTAATTGGAATCTAACAGGATACAATAGAGCCAGATTACACCTATTGATGATGCCAAGCATCCATTCCATGCCTATGCAGCAGAACCAGATGATGTGGAACCGCCTGTTCCAGATATCCAACGACCGCAAGCTCAGCTATCAACGCCAGCTTCGCGAAATGATCGTCAGCGCCATACTGGATGACAAGCTACCGCTGGATATCGCCCTGCCGTCATCACGCGAACTCGCCAGGCACCTCGGCATCGCACGCAACACGGTGGTGCTGGCCTATCAGCAATTGATCGACGAAGGCTACCTGGTGTCGCGCGAACGCAGCGGTTACTTCATCGACAAGACTATGCTCAACGGGCGCGTACGCGTCGAACCTCTGAAGCCGAAACATAGCAACAGCGCTCCGGACTGGAGCCGCCTGATCAAGTTCCACCCTTCGCAGCAGCGCAATATCGTCAAACCACCGGACTGGAAAAAATATCCTTACCCCTTCCTGTTCGGCCAGCTCGACCCTGGGCTATTTCCGGTGGCCGACTGGCGCGAATGCTGTCGCCAGGCGCTCAGCGTCAGCGACATCCAGGACGTCACCCCGGACCGCATCGATATCGATGACCCGCTGCTGATCGAGCAAATCCAGGCGCGCATCCTGCCTCGAGGCGGCGTATGGGCGTTACACCGCCGCGAGGCGATGCTGCGGGCGGCAGAGGAAAACGACTTCCTCGTGGTCGAAGACGATTACGAGAGCGAAATCAATTTCATTGGCGAACCCACCCCTGCGCTGAAAAGCCTCGATGGCAGCGATCGCGTCATTTACGTCGGCAGCCTGTCGAAGACGCTGGCGCCCGGCCTAAGAGTCGGTTACATGGTCGCCTCGAAGGAATTGATCGAAGAGGCGCGCGCACTGCGCCGCCTGATGGTACGGCATCCACCGGCGAATAATCAGCGCATCGTCGCCCTGTTTCTGTCGATGGGACATCACGATTCGCTGATCCACCGCCTTAGCGAGACTTACCAGGATCGCTGGCAAGTCATGGGTGAGGCGCTGAATCGTCACCTGCCGGATTCTTCGCGCATTCCATCTTTTGGTGGCACTTCCTACTGGGTCAAGGGTGCCGACAAACTGGATACCCGCCTGCTCAAGGAAGAAGCGCGCAAGGCCGGCATTCTGATCGAGTCCGGTGATATTTGCTTCATGCAGGAAAACCCGCCGCAAAACTTTCTACGTCTGGGCTATTCCTCTATCGGCGCCAGCCAGATCGAGCCTGGTATCAAGAAGCTGTCGAAACTGATTCATCAGATGAGTTGATTTTGTGATCGGCCGGTCAGTGTGAACCCCCTGGAGATCCCGGACATGCGCTGCGCGCATTCCGGGATGACGCTGCGCGTCGGTTGATGGGAGCAAGTTTGGTAAGGGGTAGTGGGGTAGTGGCGTTCTGCGAACGCAAATTATTTAACTGGGTCCCGCGGTCAAGCCGCGGGATGACATTCACGATAATAGAAGTCTGTATTTTAAAAAAAGCACGTCATCCCGGAAACGCCGCAGGCGTTGTCCGGGATCTCCAAACGAATGACGCGATAGCCGTTTGGAGATCCCGGACAGTCGCCAGGCGCATTCCGGGACGACGCTTCGCGTCGGTTGGTATCAACACTACCCCTTAACTGGTACTACCAGTTATTACTGGTTGGCTTATGTTACTCGGCCAACAAAATTTAGTCCGCCCTGAGGAAATAGCAAATGAAAATGACCCCGAGTGAAGCCTTCGTCGAAACCATGGTCGCCAACAATGTCACCGACATGTTCGGCATTATGGGTTCTGCATTCATGGACGCGATGGATATCTTCGCCCCCGCCGGCATCCGCCTGATCCCGGTTGTACACGAGCAGGGCGCTGGCCACATGGCCGATGGTTATTCGCGCGTCAGTGGTCGTCACGGCGTTGTCATAGGCCAGAATGGCCCCGGCATCAGCAACTGCGTCACCGCGATCGCGGCGGCTTACTGGGCGCATTCTCCGGTGGTCATGATCACCCCGGAAACCGGCACCATGGGCATGGGCCTGGGTGGTTTCCAGGAAGCCAACCAGCTGCCGATGTTCGAGGAATTCACCAAGTACCAGGGTCACGTTAATAACCCGAACCGCATGGCCGAATTCACCGGGCGCTGCTTCGACCGCGCCATGTCAGAGATGGGACCGACCCAGCTGAATATCCCGCGCGATTACTTTTACGGTGAAATCGATGTCGATATTCCGCAACCACAACGCCTCGATCGCGGCCCCGGCGGCGATCGCAGCCTCGGCGAAGCCGCCGAACTGCTGGCCAAGGCCAAGTTCCCGGTGATTGTTTCCGGCGGCGGCGTGGTCATGGCCGATGCCGTGGAAGAGTGTAAAGCCCTGGCCGAACGCCTCGGCGCGCCGGTGGTCAACTCTTACCTGCACAACGACTCTTTCCCCGCCAGCCACCCGCTGTGGGCAGGACCGCTGGGTTACCAGGGTTCAAAAGCAGCGATGAAGCTGATTTCCAAGGCCGACGTGGTACTCGCACTGGGCACCCGCCTCGGACCTTTCGGCACCCTGCCGCAACACGGCATGGATTACTGGCCGAAAGACGCCAAGATCATCCAGGTCGATGCCGACAACAAGATGCTTGGACTGGTGAAAAAGATTTCCGTTGGAATCTGCGGCGACGCCGGTGCCAGCGCCATAGCGCTGATGAGCCGCATCGCCGACAAGAAGCTGGCCTGCGACGAAACCAAGGAAGCACGCAGCAAGGAAATCGCCGCCGAAAAAGCTGCCTGGGAAGACGAGCTGGATAACTGGACCCACGAAAAAGACGCTTTCAGCCTCGACATGATCGAAGAGCAAAAAGGCGAAGAAGGCAACTGGCTGCATCCGCGCCAGGTATTGCGCGAGCTGGAAAAAGCCATGCCGGCAGACAAGATGGTGTCTACCGATATCGGTAACATCAACTCGGTGGCCAATAGCTACCTGCGCTTCGATCGTCCGCGCAGCTTCCTCGCGCCGATGAGTTTTGGTAACTGCGGCTACGCGTTGCCGACCATGATCGGTGCCAAGTGTGCATCTCCGGATCGCCCGGCGATTTCCTACGCCGGTGACGGCGCCTGGGGCATGAGCATGATGGAAACCATGACTTGCGTACGCCACAACATCCCGGTTACCGCGGTGGTATTCCACAACCGTCAATGGGGCGCTGAAAAGAAAAACCAGGTGGATTTCTACAACCGTCGTTTCGTCGCCGGTGAGCTGGAAAGCGAATCCTGGGCAAATATCGGCCGTTCCATGGGTGCCGAAGGTGTCACCGTCGACAAGCTCGAAGACGTTGGCCCGGCGCTGCAAAAGGCAGTCGACCGCCAGATGAACGATGGCAAGACCACGATTCTGGAAATCATGTGTACGCGCGAACTGGGCGACCCCTTCCGCCGCGACGCACTGTCCAAGCCGGTACGTTTCCTGGATAAGTACAAGGATTACGTTTAGTAGCACCCCGTCTTCCCGCGGATCAGCCGCGGGAAGACTCCCTTTATGCTACCTAATTATTGAACGTCATCCCGGAAACGCCGCAGGCGTTATCCGGGACCTCCCGACGAATGACGCGATAGTCATTTGGAAATCCCGGATATCTGCGAATCAGTTTCCAGAAAGTTGCTCTGGCTATGTCTGCCGCTGGATGCAGGAAACTTCAGCGCCGGCACATTCCAGGTCAGTGGTGTCGTTGGCAATTTGCCTGCCAGCCACTATGCCGACCTTGCAGTCTCGGTTGACCCCGATTCCCACTATCGCCAGGTCACTGGTATTAACAAGTTCCAGCGTTCTCATGCTGGTGACGGGGTTGTCAGGTAGGGCATTTTCTCCAGTTATGGATCAAACTGGAATGTGGTCTTCTTTGTGCTGTAGGTATCCCTTTTGGTGCAGGTATTCAAGCTCATCTGGTCGAAGACGGCTTGCGCGCCCGCCTTGCCAACACCGGTACCCGCGTCTCCTGCACCAGCAACCTTTGTCGCGGTATTGGAGCTCGGATATCGGCCCTGTCGCTGGCAATCAAAATTTAACGACCAACGCAGGTTTACCATCGAGCTATCCGTATTAGAGGGTTTGGCTTCGTCAGAGGAATAGACGAATTTCAGTAGCGCGACTGCAACCAACAATGCGAGCACGATAATAACGATTAATAGCTCGACCAGGGAATATCCTCTGGCGGCAGGTTTTCTGATACTTGGCATATGTAAAACTCGTCGGTTACCAACTTCGGAAAAATACTTGAGTATGGTCAGATTTTTCCTGATTTCATGGGTTGTCGGCTAGAAACCCTTGAACTTTAGTAATAATTGGACGCCCTTTGGAGCGATATTATTAGATTGACTGCGACCGTTTGAAATTCATCGATATCAGCCATCTCCCGATGACAGCCTCAACTCGGCCCACGACCAGCAGTATTACCGGTTTGCCTCGAAATGGAATGCGTAATTGACGCTGGGAAGGCGAAGAAGTAGGAAGTCGCGAACAGCGCCTTCGACGTTTCCGTGCTGATCTTCGTTTTTTTGGAGTATGGCCTTAAGCTTCTCGCGGGCGCGCGGATGGGGTTTTTGCTACCGGGGTTTCGCCTCGGAATATCGATACAACCTATAGGCCGTATTTGTATTAACGATTATACAAATAACGACTCAGTTAGAGTATGCTAGCGGCTGAATCGACGATTACAAAAAGACAAATCGAAGCTGGATTAGG
>CAXBMV010000276.1:0-5109 GCA_963976575.1 uncultured Gammaproteobacteria bacterium
TTCGATACCCTGCTCTTGTATCAGCCTGGCGGCCAACAGTGAATCGAGACCGCCGGATATCAGCGCAACTGCTTTTCTGCTCATGGGAATGTCGGTGAATAAAAAGGGAGATTATAACAGCAGACGGGGTCGATAAATCGACCCCGTCCTGGCTAATTTGCTGTGTATCTTACCAGCAGACGGTGGGATCGGCTCCGGTGGCTCCCTTGATGCCGGTATTACTCAGCGTCAGCGTGGTGCAGTCAGCGTCATTTGCCTGCGGAGTGCCGGTTTGCGGGGTAGCTGTGAGCGCAAAAGTAGAACCGGTCAAAACCGCGGTAATCTCATAGTAGCTGCTTTCCGTGTCGATCGGGAATGCCACATTGCAATTGGCGCTATTGTAGACCCCGTAAAGGCTCTTGCATTTTTCCAGAGAGCCCGCGGTACCCGACAGTGCCGCACGCGCCTCGGTGCGATTAGCGGCGATCACATTGTCGCCGTAAAAGCTCATCGCTACCGATGCTAATATGCCGACTATGGCGACGACGATCATCAATTCGATGAGTGTAAAACCTTTCGCTTGATTCATGAGCTGGCTTCCTGGTCTGTTAAGAGTCATCTGGCATGACATAGACAATCATATCGACGTAGTGCACGTTGTTCAATATGGTTCCCGTAAACCAGACTTTGTCTCCCTTTTTGAAATCAGAGAACTTCTTGTGACTGGCATCCTCGCTTTTCAATTGTGCCTTCGGGGCAAGGCGGTAGCTCTTCCTGTCCAGGGTAAACTGATCTGGGCCCACCGAAGAAATTATGCCGGCCTTTTCGAAGGTCTCCAACGCATCCGCGGTCGCCCACGGAAGCATCAAAGCCAGCATAATAAGAAAAGGGGTAAAACGCTGTGTTAACTGTTTCATTGTATTAACTCCTGCCACGAGAATCTGCCCACTGGAATATTTTTCAGGGCTTTAACCTTGGTAGCTGTTTCCGCAGTAAATGCGAGATCTTCGATGAATACCGGTTCCGGCAGAAATCCTTCCTGTCGCACGGCCACCAGAGTACTGTCGCTGCTGCCATTGCTGACAGTATCATACTCGTCGATTACACCATCGCCGTTGGCATCGAAAGTTGGCGCCAGCGGAGACCCGCCAGTGGTCATATCGACCGCAAACTTGAAGCCGAAGCCACCTACTGTACATGGGTCATCAACGGGAACAAAAGAGTTGAAAAATACCGTGTCTGCGCGCGCAATCGGAGAGGTAACCGCGCGTTCGCCGCTCTCGGGAAGGTTGAAATACCAGCCGTGATCGATCGAATAGTCAACCGGGTTGCGTGTCAGCACCTTCACCGTAAAACTGCCATCAAAGGTCTGTTCAATCAGGTCAGACTGGAGAAGTTCATCATCACCCGTGTCCCATACGCCATAAAACGACTGTACATCAGTGCTGGTCTTGTCGGGATCTGCGAGGTATTGTCCGCTGCCGAAGTAAACCATGATGTTCGGCGCATTCGAAGGCGACGACGAATCGGGTTGCGTCGGGTGCTTGGCCAGAACCGGCTTGGCAGTCAGAGGCTGGTTCGCCGGCGTGGTAAACAGGGGCTTCGGGGTAGATCCTTGCTTGTAAGCCACGTCCCAGGAGCTTTCGTTATTGCTTTCCATGTCGAATACCCACATGTTGCCACGCAGGTCACCGGCATAAACGCGATCCACCGTACCATTGCCGTCGAGATCGGCGAGCGCAGGCGTGGTCAAACCATTGCGATTTGCTGTGCTACCCACGCCGGTAGAAATCTTTCTATAATCGCCAGCTGCCCAGGTGCCATCGGTCCCTTTCTCGATATCGACGATGAACAGACTGCCTACGCCGCTGCCAAGGTCGTTATAACCATTGCCGAAGATCGCCACCCAGGTGCCGGCATTGGTCATAGCGATTGCTGGTCGGCTGTAGGTGTATCCGAGGTCGATGTCGTCGTTGCTGGTAAATTCCCACAACACCATCTGGTCGGCATTGGCTTCGGAAAATGCCGCCGGGTTGGTTACGTTGAGTGCATAAACGCCACGACCACCGCTACGCAGGCCACCAACCAATACGGTATGCCACTCGGTGCTGCTGCCCGATGAAATGTAAACATCAGACAGGGTCGGTGTCAGATCCACGTAAAACTTATGCACGTAGTTGGGTTCGGTCAGGTAATGCAGACCACTGGCAATATTGGTGGAATTGAAGACACCTGGAAAATAGGCAAAAACCTCTCTACCGTCGTCGTCGTCAAAGGCGTGCAACATGCCATCGTTGGCGCCCGCATAAACCATTTTTGTACGCGTGCTGGCGCTGCCATTCTTGAATTCGGAGTAGGCTTCTGTGCCTTCCGGGAAAGGTGCGAAATCTGGCCAGCTGAGGCTGGGTGCGCCAACAAATACAGGACCGGAGTTGACCAGGTCACCCAACATCGACAGGCGCTCACGCATAAACAGTCCGGTGCCCTCGTTGCTGCGATCGCCGCGCAGGTAATTCAGGCGGGCCGTAGCAATAGCGTCGGAATCGGTGCCGCCAATTGCATTGGTTCTCAGATCATTTCTCATGTTAGTGGAAATACTGGACCATTGGAAAGCAACCCCGTCCTTGACCCCGGCCTCGTCACTATAGGTAATCACGGTGCGCGGACTGGCGGAGAAATCCCGCGCGGTAAGATTGGCACTGGCATCCCATCTTGGCGTAGCCGCCAGCTCACCAGTATCGGTATCGATGATCGGGAAGGCGAGCAGGTTGCCCTGCCAGCGGTTCGAGTTGAACTGAGCCAGGTAAACCACCGATTCGAGGCTCAGCTGGGCCGAGTTGATCGCAACAGCTGCCGCGGTTCCGGTTCTCTCAGATATATCGGTGATCGCTGCCGACAAAGATTCCTGCAATGTAGCCGGGTTTTGCGCGCTGAGGAATTTTCCGCGACCGTTGTAGGCTGCATGCCACATGTCATCTACAGTGGTATTAGTATTTGCAACCGGTAGGGGCCAGCTAAAGCCAAGCGCCAAGGGGTCGTTGCTTCCCGGGTCGAGCTGACCGGTCAGACCAAAAGCTATGGTATAGCTCACCAGATGCTGTCGGTCATTTTCGTCAACACCCGCTTGTGTCGGCACGCTGTTGGCTAAATCGCCACGTAAATCGACTTCGTAAATAGCCATGGCAACATCGGCCAGGGTCTCGCTGAAAGCATCCGCGTAGTTGCCCCCGTCGTTTGACTGCGCGGCATTGCCGTCGAAGATGGTGTTGTAGCTGCCGCCATCGATATCGGCGTTACCCACACCCGGGTTAACTCCATTCCAGAAGCCGTCTGACATCAGGATACTGAAGTTTTGCTGGCATTCACCACCATCGGCTGCAGACAAAATCGGGCCACTACCGCTGGCATCGGTGAAGTATATGGCTGTATTTAGCAATGCGCTTCGTGCGGGCGTACCATTTCCTCCGATAACGATGCCGTACAGCTGCTGTAACAGCGCGCGCTTCTGCGCAGGATCGGACATGCTGACAGAATTGGCTCTATGGCCGAGATTAAACCAGCGTAAACCCATGCGCGAGGCATCTGTATTGTTGATGGTGCGACCGATAATCGCCTTGGTGGCGTTGATTCTGGAGCGGTGGTACTGGAACCAGTTGGCAAAGTTTTGCATCTGCGCGGTGCCTGCAGGGATTTCAACACGTGTTTTTGCATCGGTTTGTTCTATGACGCCATCGAGTTCCGTGTCTGGCCAGATGAAGTAAGTGGGTACCCACATGGTATTGGATGTGTCGGGTCCTTCAGAAAAGGTGTAATACACAGTCAAGTCCATCGATTCTCCGCCGGGAGAGTTCGGATCCTTGAGTACATCGGTTGGGTCGGCATCGACATACATCGGCGTGCCGTCGGCATTGGTACCCGCCCAGGGCTCGTAGATATTATTCGGGTTGTAGTAATTATTATTGCCAATGTGATTTCTAACCACCCAGCCCATGTCCCAGGTAGCAACGGTGCCATCAGCAGGAGGTAAAACATAACGACTACCGTAAAGACGGCTGAAAGTCGGAGAATAATAGGCGCGACGTCTGCCGTCGATCCAGGGTAAGCCACCATCGGTAGTCAGACCCGCAGTACCCTCGTCAACCATCGGGCCCCAGTCCATGCTGCCGGAATCGTCCAGCGTGAAGAACACGTTGGGCTCGACGATGGTCGATAGAAATAGCGGAGCGGCGGGCAAGGTACCTGGGCCGGCCGACGCATTAGATACTGGCAGCACCGTGAAGGCGACTGCCAGCAGCGTATGCGCAAATGTATTTCTGCTTAATCTAAACATTTGAATTCTCCTGAGTTCAAAACTGTTTGCCAAAGTAAGACTGGACATAACGGGTAGCATTTCTGGTCTGGCCTACGCCTCTGGCGGTAATGCGAAAATTGGACACGGTCATGCCGGGTTGGCTACTGCCGTAACCGCCGATGTTGACAGCAGCTACTTCATTCTGTGAGCGATCGCCCAGGTACTTGACGATAAACTTCGGTTGTTCGGCGACATAGGACAGCGACGTTGTTGCATTTGTCGATGCCACCCAGGTTGCTGCCGCGGAATAATCCGGATCTTCATCGGTTTTATTGAACAGGCCGGTAGACGGATCGGTGTAGACATTTTTTGAAATAGAATCGCGTACGAATTTTTCCGCGTTGCTCAGCCATGCTTCTGCCGCGTTAAAGGTAAGCCCGGATTCGCGTAAATTACCCGCCATGCTGATTTCGGTGCGCGTAGCCTGCATCGAGGTAACCCCGAGTATGGTCAGCGATACCAGAATAATCAGACTGACCACCAGGGTCATGCCGGATTGCTGTTTATAATTTGACATGTTCATCCACCTACCCGATTACGCAAGGCGATAGTAGTGGTAAAGATCTGGCGCAGGCGGCGATCAGCTGCAACCGTATTATTACCGTTGAAAAAATAAGTCTGGTTGTCTTCCGAGATAAAGTCGTTTTGAGATCTCACCAGCAGCATCAGACGGATAGCAATGACATTGATCATGTCCGGTACAGCGGTGCTGACCACGTATTGGTTGGCAAACTTGTCGTCGTCGGTATCGATGCCGTAGAGAATTTGCATCTGCTCGA
>CAXBMV010000277.1:0-5094 GCA_963976575.1 uncultured Gammaproteobacteria bacterium
CTTAGTCGTGGTTGTGAAGTCGAGTTAAACACAGATTCGAAGTATGTCTTACAAGGCATTAACGAGTGGATCGTGAACTGGAAGCGTAACGGCTGGAAGACCGCCGCGAAACAGCCGGTAAAGAACTACGATCTGTGGCAACAGCTGGATGAAGAAGTCGCTCGACATACAATCAAATGGAAATGGGTGAAGGGACATTCGGGCAATGCGGGTAATGATCTGGCCGATCAGCTCGCCAATGACGCAATCGATGCGGAACTAAAAACATGAGACAAATAGTACTGGATACTGAAACTACCGGCCTGGAAGTCAGCCTGGGACATAGAATTATCGAGATTGGTTGTGTCGAGCTGGAAAATCGCCGCGTTACTGACAAACACTGGCATTTCTATATCAATCCAGAACGGGAAATTGATAGCGGTGCGTTTGACGTCCATGGCATTAGCAGTGAGTTTTTGCAGGATAAGCCAAAATTTGCCGAAATCGGTGACGATTTTCTAAGCTTTATCAAGGGAGCCGAACTGATAATTCACAATGCCCCTTTCGATATTGGCTTTCTCAATCATGAACTAAGCCTGTTGGGCGAGCCCAGGCGTAGTGTCGAGGATCACTGTCGGGTGCGGGACACACTGTTACTGGCAAGACAGAAACACCCCGGACAAAAAAATAATCTCGACGCACTGTGCAAACGCTACGAAATAGATAACAGCCATCGTAGCGTGCACGGGGCATTGCTCGATGCTCGAATACTCGCCGACGTCTACTTGTTTATGACCGGTGGACAAACCAGCCTGGGCCTTGATAGCTCACGATCGGCGACGCAGGAATCGCGCGCAGATGGGATTAAGCGGCGTGGGCGCGACTCCAGCAAAGCCTTGCCGTTGTGGCAGGTGGACAGCGAATCGGCACAGGCGAATAACGAATACATCGACTTTTTACAAAGCAGTTGTGAGAACCCCGCCTGGAAGTAAGCCCTCGATCTCCAGATAATCTGTCCGTTTCAGCTCGACTTTAAAATTCTTGCCTTATCGCGTTTCCAGTCACGATCTTTTTCGGTGGCTCGCTTGTCATGTTGCTTTTTACCCCGGGCTAAGCCGAGTTTTAGTTTGGCGCGACCTCGGCTCCAGTAGGCTGACAAAGCCACGAGGGTGTAGCCTTTACGTTCCACCAGGCCAATTATGCGATCAATTTCTATGCGGTGCGCAAGTAGCTTGCGGGTGCGCGTTGCTTCGGGTTTGATATGGGTGGAGGCAGTTAACAGCGGGCTGATATGCGCGCCTATAATCCAGATTTCGCCATTCTTGGCCATGACGTAGCTTTCTTTAAGCTGCAAGCTCTTGTTGCGCAGGCTTTTCACTTCCCAGCCTTGCAAAACCATACCTACTTCGATTTCATCTTCGATGAAATAGTCGTGATAGGCGATACGGTTACGCGCGATGGTATTGTCGTTGGATTTTACTTTATGTTTGGACATGAAGGGTTTGCTCAGGACTGCCGGCGCGGCCCATTCTCGGGATTCAATGGTAATTTGACAAGTATAATCGCATCTGGGCATAAATAGTGCCGTATTTGACTGTCGCCTTAGATGACATATGTCGAGCTTCCCTATACACTCTCGCTCTTGCAATGGTGACCTGCTTCGGTCCCTTCGTGACGATCATCTGTAAACCCCGCCAGGCCCGGAAGGGAGCAACGGTAGCAGAGACATTGGGTGCGAAGGTGTACTGATTCAGGTCGCCGCCAGTTTCCAGCCGACCCTGACCTATGTCCATAAACCCTATTAGCTACGCATGAGTTATCAGGTATTAGCGCGTAAATGGCGTCCCGCTACTTTCAAGCAAATGGTTGGTCAGGAGCACGTGTTGCAGGCCCTGATCAATGGGCTTGATAGTGACCGATTGCACCATGCCTACCTGTTCAGCGGTACCCGTGGTGTCGGCAAAACGACGATTGCCCGCATATTTGCCAAATCCCTGAACTGTGATGAGGGGGTTGGGTCAGAGCCCTGTGGCAGTTGCGCATCCTGTGCCGAAATCGACGAGGGCCGTAGCGTAGACCTGATCGAAATCGATGCCGCCTCGCGCACCGGTGTCGATGATATGCGTGAATTGCTCGATAACGTTCAGTACGCCCCTACACGAGGCCGATTCAAGGTTTACTTGATTGACGAAGTCCACATGTTGTCGAAACACAGTTTCAACGCATTATTGAAGACTCTGGAAGAACCTCCGCCCCACGTAAAATTCTTGCTGGCCACCACAGACCCACAGAAAGTACCGGTTACCGTTTTATCGCGCTGCCTGCAATTTAATTTGAAACGTATGTCCAGGGCGCAAATCATGTCGCAACTGCAATATCTGGTCGAGCAAGAGCATTTAGAAGCCGAACCTGCAGCACTGATACAGTTGGCCCGGGCGGCCGACGGTAGTATGCGAGATGCTCTGAGTCTGCTCGATCAAGCCATTGCGCATGGTGGTGGGGCAGTGCCATTGTCCGCAGTTGACTCGATGCTCGGGGCAATATCGCGGGATTATCTGGTCAAGCTTCTTGCAGCGCTGTCGCAACTGGACGCGGTGGAAATGCTGCGTGAAACGCGGGCAATTATCGACAATAATCCGGATTATCAGCGCGTCTGTGGTGAAATGATTGCAATGCTACAACAGATAGCCGTTTACCAGAACGCGCCGGGGCAGCTCATCGATGACGATCTCGGTGAGGAAACACTACAACATTACGCTAGCCATTGGTCGGCCGAAGAAATTCAGCTTTTCTATCAGATATTATTGCAGGGGCGCCAGGATCTGCTCATTTGTCCCGACGAAGCGGCCGGCTTCGAAATGTTGATGTTACGCCTGCTTGCATTTGCACCAGGCGACGATTCGGTCGACCTAAAAAAAAAGTCTGAAGTAATCCCTCCAGCAAAGCAGCCGGAAGCAGTAAAAATTGCCGCAGCAATATCCCCGGCGCCTGTAGTGGAAGCGGTTGTGAAGGCGAGGATTACAGCGGACGCAGATTTGCCTGCAGAAAAACCTCCGCATGCTGACGTCCCGGCACTGCATGTGAGCGACAGTGAGTTACCGGAGCCCGGACTGGATATTCAGTCGAGTGGTGCGGAAACGGTCCTGCCACCTGAGACGGCAGAAAATTCCAGTCCACCAGTTAGTGCCGATAGCCAGGGGTTAGACTGGACCTCACTCGCCTACGAGCTCGGGCTGGAAGGACTGGCGCAGGAAGTCGCCGCTAATTCGTTGCTCGTAAGCTGGCAGGATTCACAGTTCACCTTGAATCTGGCGAGCGAAATATTCGACCTGCGTAGTAGCATGATCGAAGATGAAATTAGCCAGGCGTTGAAACAAAAACTTGGGGTATCATTAAATCTGGAACTGATTTCAAATCCAGACTTGAGCGGGGATACGCCACTACAGGCTCGAATTAAAAGACGGCATCGCGAGCGGCTTGACGCGATTGAGGCTATTCGGCAGGTGAGAATGGTAAAAAAGTTACAGCAGGCATTCTCTGTCGAACTCGACGAGGCCAGTGTTTCCAGAATCGAAGATTAAACAACGAGAGGATTAGTCATGAAAGGTGGCCTTGGCGATATGATGAAGAAAGCCCAGGAAATGCAGGAAAACATGCAAAAGGCACAGCGCGAACTGGCGAATACAGAAGTCACCGGTGAGGCGGGTGGCGGCATGGTATCGGTAATCATGCGCGGCACCCACGAGGTGAACCGTGTCAGTATCGACCCCAGTCTGGTCGGCGAAGACAAGGAAATGCTCGAAGACTTGATTGCCGCGGCAATCAACGATGCCGTTCACAAGGTTGAAAAAACAAACCAGGCGGCCATGCAGGAAATGACTGCCGGGCTGAACTTGCCTCCTGGTTTCAAACTGCCTTTTTAGACCATGTCATCGCCTAGCCTGGATGAATTGATATCATCGCTGAAATGTCTGCCAGGGGTAGGGCAGAAGTCGGCGCAGCGTATGGCCATGCATTTGCTCGAACGCGATCAGGCGGGTGCCCGTCGTTTGGCCGACGCGGTTTTAAAGTCCCTGGAAAATATTCGGCATTGCAGCCAGTGTCGGAATTTTTCCGATACTGAGGTTTGCGATATATGCAGCCGTCCGTCTCGTGACCAGAGCACTGTTTGTGTCGTCGAATCACCCGCCGATGTGATCGCGATAGAATCCTCGGCGGCCTACCAGGGGCGTTATTTTGTGCTACTGGGACGGTTATCTCCGTTGGACGGTTACGGGCCGGAACAGCTCGGTCTCGATGACATTGAAGAGCAATTGAAGCAGGGGCAGATAAAGGAAATTATTCTGGCTACCAGCTCTACTGTGGAAGGCGATATCACGGCCCAGTATGTTGCCGACATTGCGTCGAAATCAGGCGTAGCCAGCAGTCGTCTGGCTCGAGGTATCCCATCAGGCGGGGAACTCGAGTATATCGACAGCGCGACCCTGTCGAGAGCGCTTAGCGGAAGGCAAAAATTTGACTAGTTGTACGTGAACAGGAGGTAGCATGTCCGAAACCATTTTTTCGAAAATAATTGCAGGCGAAATCCCGGCAGATGTCGTCTATGAAGACGATGAGATTCTCGCCTTCCGAGACATTAACCCACAGGCCCCGGTGCACGTTTTAGTTATCCCCAAGCAGGAAATCGCAACGGTGAACGATATCCAGCCAGATCAGGCCGAGTTAATTGGCCGCATGGTGCTGGTGGCGCAGAAGATAGCCGTCGAGGAAGGTATTGCCGAAGATGGTTATCGACTGGCCATCAATTGCAATCGACATGGCTGTCAGGAAGTGTTCCATCTGCACCTGCATTTACTTGGCGGTAAGCAACTGCGCGGCATAGCCGGTTAAGATTCGGTCGATTTCAGCAGTTTTAGATAGTTCTGGAAACGACTAGTCGAAATTTCACCACTGGATACCGCATCGATAACTGCACAGTTGGGTTCGTTGAGATGCAAACAATTGTGAAAACGGCACTGCGCCGCATACTGTCGGATTTCACGAAATCCACGGCCCAGTGCCGCACCGGTTTCGATAAAGGGATTGAATCCGCGGATCCCCGGGGTATCGATTAAA
>CAXBMV010000278.1:0-5087 GCA_963976575.1 uncultured Gammaproteobacteria bacterium
TTGATGCTGGCTTTGATGGTCACTACTCAGGCACAGGCTGACCTCTACAAGTGGGTAGATTCGAAGGGAACGATTCACTACACAGATAGCCCCCCAAGCGATGCTCAGTTGCAAACCATCACCGGCAAAATATCCAGCTTCAAGTCGGTGGAAATAGAACCCTCCACTGCGTCATCGGATTCAGCAGCAGTAGATGCATCCAAAGCAAAAAAAGTCGTTATGTTTTCCACCAGCTGGTGCGGCTACTGCCGCAAGGCCAGACGCCATTTCAACAAGCAGGGAATCAAGTTCACCGAGTACGACATTGAAAAGTCTGCGAGCGCGGCGCGCGCCTACAAAAAACTGAATGGACGGGGCGTGCCAGTGATCTTGATAGGCAGACAGCGCATGAATGGTTTCAGGGCATCGTCTTTCGACCGTATCTATTACGATAAGTCCTGATTGTCCCTTTGGATAATGACGATTGCTTCTATTAGACAGGTTCGGGATTGCTAACTACCGCATCATTTGACCCCCCGATGAACATCGGTTGACCCAAAGACTGGCTTAGGTATATGGTCCGGCTGGGAAGATTCGAACTTCCGACCCCCTGACCCCGAGACAGGTGCGCTACCAGGCTGCGCTACAGCCGGACTGTGGGCAGCGAGTCTACAGCAGATCGACAAGTTCTGCCAAGCGCTTCGCGCAGCAAACGTCGATAAAAATACTTCCTCACAGAGATGGCCTGCTATCGGGCATGCCTGTTATTGATATCGGGCAACCAGCCGTTCCAGCCAGGGCCAGTTCTTCGCGGCATCATTATTCACTACCAGATATATATTGCGGCTGAATTCCGGCGCGCCTTGCACCGCAAAAAAACTGTTCGCGGCAATGTCCGCATCAACCAGTCGCGCAGGCAAATAACCCGACCCGCCTTTCCGCAGTAAATAATCGCGCGCCCACACCGCCGAACCCAGGGTTACTGTCGGCGTATCGCCATCCGCATAACTGGCAGCGTGGTTTTTGCGAAATGCCTCACCGCTATCGACATAGACATATCCGGGGTCCCAGCGCATCAATTCGCGCGCCTCGGTAGACACCAGAAGCAAGCGGTCGGCCCTCAAGGGGTACTCGCTGCGATTATCCTGTAATGACGGCGTGTATCCCAGGGCGGCGTCGATCAAACCGCTACCCAACCAGCGTTCCAGGTCGGTCTGCTCGCCGGCCCAGCTGGAAAGCGCTACCTGGGGATGTTGTTCATGGAGATTTTCGAACAGGGCTTCGCCGAGGCCAGGCCAAAGATCGCCGTGACAACCAAGGTTAAAGGTACTCTCAATACCTGCCGGCAAAGCGGTTTCCTGGCGCGCCTGGCGCCAGGTATCGGTCATCAACTGGGCATAACGCTGAAAGCGGAAACCGGCGGAGGTCAGTTCAGCGCCCGACTTCCTGCGGTGAAATAGCTTCTGCCCCAGTTCGCCTTCCAGGCTGTTCAAGCGCGCGGTCACCGTCGACTGGGTAACATGCAGCTGCTCGGCAGCGCGGTTGAGCTGTCCGTATTCGGCAATCGCCAGAAAAGTGGTAAATGCGGTGAGTTGCATAGCAGGCCAGTAAGTTCGAATAATTCGAACATAATCGCCAAATTAATTCATTAGTCAATCATTTAAGGCTAATGCACAATGCCGTTTTGCGACCCACCAGGATCCGTTCATGCAGTTTTCTATCCAGCTTTCCGCTTACTACCCCGACAAGACCTACGGCGGCGATCGCGTTTACCGGGACATGCTCGAACAGGCCAGTTGTGCCGACCGCTTTGGCTACGAATCGGTCGCCATAACCGAGCACCACCTGGTCAATATCCTGATGATGCCGGCACCGCTGCAATTCGCGGTGAAGATCGCCAGCCAGACGGAAAATATCAAGATAGTTACCGCGGTATCGGTATTGCCGCTACACGATATGCGCATTCTTGCCGGTGAACTGGTTTGTGCCGATATCTTCACCGATCATCGCCTCATGCTCGGCGTCGGGCGCGGTGCCTTCGCCTTCGAAATGGAACGTCTGGGCGTCCCTATAGAAGGCAGCCGCGCAAAATTTGACGAATCTCTGAATGTGCTTCAGGCGCTGCTCAACGAGGAAGAAGTTTCCTGGGATGGCGACTACTACCAGTTCGAGCCTCTGACAATCATGCCCAGACCAGTAAAGCCAATTCCCATCATGATGGCAGTTCTGGTACCGGAAGCGATTTACCACTGTGCAAAACGCGGCTTTCATATCCAGACCACGCCATTATCCGGCGATCACCAGTTGATGCTGGATCAAGTGAATGCCTTCATGCGTGGCAAGCAGGAGCGCGGCAGCGAAGGAGCAGAGCAGACTCTGTCGCTGTCACGTGTCACCTTCCTTTCGCATAGCAATGCCGACCGCAATCGCAAGATACAAATGGCGCATGACTATTACAGTCGATTTGACAATGTCTTTACCGGCCCGGGTATAGTCGAAAACGGCATGATCAAACCGATACCTCGCAAAATGACAGTCGAACAAACCGCCGAAAACCTGACCATCTGTACGCCGACAGAAATGATCGATAAACTCGCGCCCTATGCCGAGGCCGGAGTCGACCGATTCATCATGAATATCAATTTTGGCGTCGAACAGGCAGAAGTACTCGAATCCATCCAGTGCTTTGCCGAGGAAGTCATGCCGCATTTTGCAGGCAATGACAGCATCAACAAAGAAACCGCATAACAGGATAATTCTATGGCTGCAATCGATGTCAGTTACCGTGTCGTGGGGCAAGGCCCTGCCCTGTACCTGGTGCACGGCATAGGCTCGCGCAAAACCACCTGGGACGAAATCATAGCTGGCCTCAAGGACAGCTACACCTGCGTCAGTTACGACCTGCGCGGACACGGCGATAGCCCTGTGCCGCCGACGCCCTATAGCCTGGATGACCTGGTCGAAGACCTCGAAGCCCTGCGTGCCAAACTGGGCCACCAGCAAATCCACATCGCCGGCCACTCGCTGGGCGGCATGATCGGCCCGGCCTATGCCCGCGCATATCCTGAACACTGCCTCAGCGTCGGCCTGCTCAGCACCGCTGCCGGGCGCAGCGCTGACGACAGCGCAAAACTCAAGGCGGTAGGCGATGCTATGGAAAAAAACGGTGTCGTCGAAACCCTGGCCACCTTTGTCGCGCGCTGGTTCACCGATGCCTTCATCGCAGCCCATCCCGAACAAATCGAAGCGCGCCTGCAGCAGGTACGCGACACCCCGGAAGATGTATTTCTCAGCGTTTTCTGGATATACGCGACCACCGAAATGGCGCCCTGGTTGCATGAAATCGAGCAGCCCTGCCTGGTACTCACCGGCGAATTTGATGGCGGCTGCAACCCGCGTCTGAACCAGTTGATACACGACAGTCTGCCGCATTCGCAGCTGGTCATACTCGAGGGCCTGAAGCATTCGCTGATGATCGAAGCCAGTGACCGGGTGTTGCCACATTTGCAATCCTTCCTGCTGAAGCACAGCTAGCCCCAGCCCCCCACTATGGACCAAAATGGAATTCAATAACCTCAAGGCTGCCATGCTGGTAGTGATCGCGATGACGATGATTACCACCAATGACGCCATCGTCAAACACATTACCCAGGTATTCGGTATAGGTCAGATCATGTTCATGCGCGGTCTGTTGATCTGCGTCATCTTTGCAGTGGTATTGAAGTTCAAAAAACAACCTGTGCTGGACAGAGCCTCGGTCAATCGCTGGAGTCTGGTGCGAGCCTGCCTCGAATTGCTGGCCACGCTGACATTCCTCACCGGCCTGTCGCTACTGCCGATTGCCACCGCGTCCACGCTCGGCTTTGCTTCGCCATTGTTTCTCGCCATACTCGCCGCCGTTTTTCTCGGCGAACGCGTAGGCCTATTGCGCTGGCTGATAATCGTCGCCGGCTTCGGTGGTGTGATTTTGATTACCAATCCATTTTCCGGCGAAATGAACTGGGCAGTTATCTTTCCGATCACTTGCGCGGTATTCGTCGCCCTGCGCGACATGGTGATTCGCTATGTCCCACCTGGCATCTCTACACACCAGGTCGCTTTTACCAACGCCTGGGTAGTCACGCTGGGTGGTGGCATTTACTCCTTATTCCAGGGCTGGAATGTGGCCGAGCTTTCCTGGTACCTGTGGTTTATCGCGCTATCCATAACCATGTATTGTGGCTACCTGTTTTACATCAGCGGCAGTCGCCTCGGTGAACTGTCTTATATAGGCCCGTTCAAATACGTCAGCATACTCATCGCGATTGGCTACGGTTACCTGCTCTGGGATGAGCTGCCATCGCCGACCATGCTCATCGGCGCGGCCATCATCATCTTTTCCGGGGTGATATTGATTTACGGCGAAAAAAGAAAGGCTCGCCTTGCCGCCTACCCCAGGGTTAGCATGCGACACTAGGTATCACCGGGTGCTACTCTTAGCAGCATGAATAAAGCACTTCAGCCTGATAGCAGCGACACTTCCCCGCTATGGACACCACAACCTGTAATCGACTGGTTATTTGACCAGGCTCGCCTGATCGAATCGCAGGGAGAATTTGTGCAACAACTGGCGCAGCAAATGGTATCCGCGGGGGCACCAGTCGATCGCCTGCTGATTACCCTGTCAACGTTAAATCCGCAAGTCGCAGCGACATCCTATAGCTGGCTGAAATCGGACGGTAAGACCGTCCCCTTTTTCCCCGGTCACCAGATTCGCCAGACCGACAGGTACATCGGTAGCCCGATGCAGCAATTATTCGAGACGGGAAAGAAAGTGCGTCAGCGCCTCGACCAGTTGCCCGCGGATGCGCATCTGGCTTATACCGAGTTGGCAGACGATGGTTTCATCGACTACCTGGCGATGCCGATTCGCTTCGTACAAGATCTGGGCAGTGCACTGATTGTTGCGACTAAAAAGGTCGAAGGATTTAGTGACTACGACATAGAATGTTTTCGCAAGCTGCGCAGCTTGCTGGCACCCCAGCTGGAAGTTTTTTCTCTTCGCCATCAATTGCTATCGCTGATGAACACCTATGTGGGCCATAGAACCGGTCAGAAAATTCTCTCCG
>CAXBMV010000279.1:0-5083 GCA_963976575.1 uncultured Gammaproteobacteria bacterium
TTATTCAGGGTCGTCGAGTTTTATAAAGGCGATAAAAATCAACAATCACGCTGTTGTAAGCGCTGTGTTCCAAAAACGCCAGGAACATAGATCTGATAGTTGGTACGCAACCAATGCAGAACATCATGAACAGTATTACCACCCCCGCAGAAGTAGAAGAGATACCTGAAGTTCAACCGGCAGTCGAAAGCCACATCAGTATGCCAGGTGCTAGCGGCGGTATAGCGGTTGGCATACTCGCAACTGCTGCGGTGTTGTTCACCCTCGAGTCGGCACAGGGTCTTCTCATATCATTGTTATTGGGGATCATATTCGCTTACACGCTGAATCCCGTGGTGGTGTGGCTGGAATGGCTGAAAATCCCCCGGGTTCTGGGCGCCGCCATTGTGGTACTGGCAGTGATTTCTATTATGGGGCTGGGAACTTACGCACTGCGCGGCCAGGTACAGGGCATTCTCAGTCAGTTACCAGCTGCGGCGAAGAAGTTTTCTGAAGGCCTGGACAGCATGCAAAGAGGCCAGCGCAATAATATGAAGAATGTACAGGCTGCAGCCACTGCGATGGAAAAGGTGACCAAGCCTGAAAGCTCCGGCCCGGTGGCCACCAAGGTCGTCGTGGTCGAGCCTACATTCGAGATCAATAACTTTCTCTGGGTGGGTTCCAAGGGTGTCCTGGGGATTAGTGGCCAGGTCGCCATGGTGCTATTCCTGATTTATTTTCTGCTGCTGGCCGCTGATACCTTCAAGCACAAGCTGGTGCGCATCACTGGTCCGCCGTTATCGCGCAAAAAAATCACGGTGCACATTCTCAATGGCATCAACAGTTCTATCCAGCGCTATATGCTCATGCTACTGCTAACCAACGTGCTGGTTGCGCTACTTTCCTGGCTGGCATTTCGCTGGATCGGGCTGGATAACGCGGGAGCCTGGGCAGTTGCAGCAGGCCTGTTACACATCATCCCTTATTTTGGTCCGGGTATCGTCGCAGTTGCCGTCGGTATGGCCGCTTACATGCAATCTGAATCCTTAACCCTGGTGCTTCTCGCATCTGGATCCATGCTGGCGATTGCAACCGTAGTCGGCACTTTCATCACACCTGGATGACCGGGAGAATCGCCAGAATGAATACCGCTGCGGTATTTATTTCGTTGCTGTTCTGGTCATGGCTATGGGGGCTATGGGGCATGTTGCTGAGTATGCCAATTATCGTAATCGTGAAAGTCGTGTCACAGCACGTACCGAGACTGAAGGTCGTATCAGAACTGCTGAGTGACTGATTTGATCAATCAGAAAATCTACCAATACTGAAAACCACAACAGAGGTAAGCACAATGACTACAGAAACACTTAATCCGCGAGACAGGCTGATAGCCGATTTCAAAACCGTCATAGAGGATGCAGAGGCGCTGATCAAGGCAACTGCCAGCCAGACCGGCGATAAAGTCGCCAGCGTGCGTGCACGGGCAGAAGAAAATCTGGGTACGGCGCGGCGCAAACTGGAAGAAATGGAAAATGATCTGTTGACGCGAGGTAAGGCGGCAGCAAAGGCAACCGATCAACTGGTTCACGATAACCCCTGGCAGTCGGTGGCGATTGCTTCGGTTGTTGGCATCATGCTCGGTATGCTGGTTAGTCGGCGCTAGCGCATGGATTCCGATACTGTTGACGCAGTAGAAGCGGACCCGGCAGCTGCGACCGGGTTGCTGGCTTCCCTGCAACAAATGCTGGGTTCATTTACCGAGATACTGCATACCCGGATTGAAATCCTCTCCACCGAGGTGGAAGAGGCAGGCCTGTTGATCGGACAGGTGGTTGTTAAGGTGCTGTTGTCAGCGCTATTTCTCATCCTCGGATTGTTGTTGCTAACCGCCTTCATTATCAAAGCCACACCTGAAAGCTATCAGCTATATGTATTGGGTGGTTCTGGCGTATTTTACCTGTTGCTCGCAGTTGTTATCAGGCAACGTCTTGTACACAGTCTCAGAACCCGGCCGAAGCTGTTTTCGACCACCATCGATGAACTGAAGAAAGACCGACTTCGTCTTGGATCCCGCTCATGAGTAAGCAGCTCAACTATTTAAAACATCGGCGCGCATTGTTGGTATCACAGGCTGCGCTGCAGCGCAGCGAAATGCCTTTCGTTGCGCAAAAACTGCAACAACATTTGCGCCTGGCGGATATGGGCCTGGCTATTGTGAAGGTCGTGCGCAAACATCCGGCGCTCATGCTTGCGGGCGCCACCATGTTGTTGCCGTCTGGCCGCAGTAAACTATTTCTTTGGACTAGCCGGTTGTTCACTTCCTGGGAATTGTTCGCTCTGCTGCGCAAGCAATTGCGTAATGGCGGATAGTTCTTGAGTAGATTCGTCATCGCGGCCTGACTATGAAAGTCTCCTGACCCGGGCTGCCGGCCTTCTTCAAGGCAGCTGAGGTCAGCAAGCTTCACTCTACAAACCCGCCTACTTGTCTCGAAAGCGGCGCAGCCAGAATAATTTCATCAATGGCTTAACGCTGGTACCGTGAATGAGTATCGACAGCGTGACCACGATCAGGGTGAACTGGATAAGCTCCAGCGCGAGCGCTTCCGGCAACCCGTGTTGTATGACATACATCAGATAGTACAACGAGCCTATACCGCGCACACCGAACCATCCGACCATGCCGCGTATTGGCCAGGAAGTTCGCGTAAAATACAGGCTGATAAGAACACTTGCCGGTCGAGCCACTAAAAACAGGAACAGTGCAAGTATCACTGCATGCCAGCTCCATGAGTCGAAGAACAGCGTGCCGCCAACCAGCAAGACTAGCATCACTTCTGATAGTCGTTCCAAATGTTCCTTGAACAACAATGCGCCACCGCTGACGGATGATTGCAGTTCATCGTCAAAGGCCTTCGATTTCACTTCGGGTAATATTTCGCCGATGGGTAGCTTGTTGATCGAACTTAAGTTTTCGCTTGCGAGCTTGAGTTCTGTCTGTCGCAGCGCAACGGCTGCAAAGAACACCGCGAGGAAACCCCAGGCATCAACCCAAACGCTGAGGCCGTAAACCAGACCGATCAGACCGAGTCCGAGGAAGTCATCCATGAGTTTGTGCCTCTCGGGCGAATTGCGCAGCTTCCATCCGAGGCGGGCCAATGCGGAACCCAGTATGACGCCGATAGCGATACCGGCCACGGTCGCCCAGACTACATCCATTAATACCCAGCGCAGACCAAAGTCACCCAGGTCGCGCAGGCCGAGTAACCCCAGTCCCAGCATCACAAAGGGGAAGGCGCTGCCGTCATTCATGCCCGCCTCGCAGGTCAGGTTGAAACGGAGCTTATCGCGGTCGCCGGGATGACGGATCTGAACATCGGTGGCCAGAACCGGGTCGGTTGGTGCCAGGATTGCGCCCAGCAAAACTCCGGCACCCAGTGGCAGGCCAAGGACATAATATGCAAAAGCGGTAACCAGGCCGACGCTGATCGTCATCGACAAACTCGCCAGCAATATGGGTGTGCGCCAACGCGGGAAGGAAAATGGCACAGGCATCTTGACGCCGGCGGAAAATAGCGAAATCAGCACAGCAACTTCTGTCAGCACTTCCAGCAGTGCCGATTCCTTGAGCGGGTTGAAGTGAAACAGATTGAGCACTGTAGGGCCGACCAGCAAACCCACGGCAAGATAAATGATTGCGGGCGTAACCGGCAGGCGTGTTAGAAACGAAGCTGTCAGGCCCCTGGCGAGCAGCAGCCCACCAACGAGTAGAAACCATTGTGCGCTAGTCATGGGTAGATTTCTTCATCCGGTAAGATTGCTGGGTCGAGGGGGGAAGCCATCGATTTATCATTGGAGGACGCCGACCGGCAAGGTCAATACGACAGGATTTACTAAACCGCAATCTATCATCACAAAATGGCTCGGGTGGATTTTTCGTAACTCGGCTATGGGCCTGTTACTCAAGATGGTTAAACCCACCTGAAAGATGTTTCAGGTGGGTCACTTCTCAATGCCTTAGTTTTCTAAACAAATCAGGTATTGTCCTGAACGACTTTGATGACACCATTGGTTTTCACTGACTCGATGCCCTTATCCCTGGACTGAGCTGTTGTATACATCTGGCTGGTGCCAATGACCTGATGGTTTGGTGCCTTCAGATTGAAATAGAACTTATCATTTTTGGAATCCTTTCTTTCGTAATGAGTGTCGTCTAAGCAATTGGTCTGCACAGAGGCAATGCCATTCTGGGCCGAGTCTTTTGCTTTATACAATTCACTGGTTAGTATTGTTTGCGTGTTGTCCGCCTTTAAAACAAAGTGGAACTGACCATCGCTACTGTTACTGATTTGAAAACATGCTGACATTTTATATACCCTCGTTGTAATTGTTGATGTGTAAAGTGGTGATCATTCAAAGTTAGCCGGGTTTGATTGTAAGGTGATTATTCACATGGCTTACGCCAGATACTTGTGTCGCCAATACCCCGGCGTTGTTACTCTGCGCCCGGGAATCGACCGAACCACTCAGGGTGACCACACCCTTGATTGCCCGACCTTGGAGATTGCTTCGCTAATATTCTGGCCGGCCTCATTGACCGTCTGGTCAATATTCTTACCGGCAGTCTCGGCTGGTCCTGGTGAATCGCAGGCGCCAAGAGCGACGGCCAGCAACACAGAAATTGTCGCTATTTTCAAATCATCGAAAATTTTCATTCTTTTTCCTTAGGTAGCTGGAAGGGTTTGCTGCTACTGATTTCTTGCACCGACACAACCCAGGTGTCGAATTGGATACGGACACTATCGGGCTTTTGCGCTGCAGGTTCCGTACGCCACCTAACATAGAAAAAAATATAGACCCTTGTTGGGGCAGGATGGGAGCTTCTGAGTATCTCCTATTCAAGTGGGCAGCCTGAAAAAGCAAACCCTACTGACAAGACGTTATCAGTAGGGTTTGCGTAAAATGATGTCCCCGACAAAAGGAGCCATCCATGAAAAACAGTCATCCACAGGAAATCTTCCAGCAGGGTTTCGACACCCCTGCGATACGTATGCTGCCTTATTGGCGGGTTCGCTTTTTAGCGCCTGAAGACGAAGTCGATGCATTG
>CAXBMV010000280.1:0-5081 GCA_963976575.1 uncultured Gammaproteobacteria bacterium
AGGCCAGCCCACCACTCGCCGTTCAGGGTGATGGTGTCTATATCATCGATCTCAAGGGTAAGAAATACCTCGATGCTTCCGGTGGGGCAGCGGTTTCCTGCCTCGGTCACGGCGACATGACTATCGTCGATGCAATCAAGCACCAGCTGGATAACCTCGAATTTGCCCACACTGGTTTTTTCAGCAGCATACCGGCCGAGGCGCTAGCCGAACTGTTGGTGATGCATGCTCCGGGATCACTGGACAGGGTATACATAGTCTCTGGCGGTTCCGAAGCGGTGGAAGCTGCGATCAAGCTGGCGCGGCAGTACTTCATCGAAATCGGCCAGCCAAAGCGCCACCGCGTGATCGCGCGCATGCAAAGTTACCATGGCAATACCCTCGGCGCGCTTGCCGCCGGTGGCAATATGTGGCGTCGCGAACCCTTTTCGCCGCTGATGATCGAAACTTCTCACATATCTCCCTGCTACGCCTACCGCGGCCAGGTCGAAGGCGAAAGCGAGTTCGATTATGGTCAGCGTGTCGCCAACGAACTGGAAACCGAAATTCTGCGCCTGGGCGAAGAGTCGGTCATGGCTTTCATCGCCGAACCGGTGGTCGGCGCCACGCTCGGTGCGGTGCCAGCTGTGAACGGTTACTTCAAACGCATACGCGAGATTTGTGACAAATACGGGGTGTTGTTGATTCTCGACGAAGTCATGTGTGGCATGGGACGAACCGGCAGCCTTTATGCCTGCGACCAGGAGGACGTGGTTCCAGACATCATGACGATTGCCAAGGGCCTCGGTGCCGGCTACCAGCCCATTGGTGCGATGATGTGCACCGACACCATCTACAGGGCGATAGAAAATGGTTCGGGTTTTTTCCAGCACGGCCATACCTACATGGGCCACCCGGTTGCCTGTGCCGCAGCGCATGCGGTGGTCAAGTCGATACTCGATCGGCGCCTGCTGGACAGGGTTTTGCAGCAAGGTGTGCGCCTGCACAAGGCATTGCAGGACCGCTTCGGCGACCACCCCAATGTCGGCGATATTCGCGGGCGCGGCCTGTTTTATGGCCTCGAATTCGTTCAGGACCGCGACAGCAAGAAACCGTTTGACGCCAGCGAGGGATTTGCCAGCGTTTTCAAAAAGGCAGCCTTCAATGCCGGACTGATCTGCTACCCGATGAGCGGCACCATCGACGGCAAACAGGGTGACCACGTGCTGCTGGCGCCACCCTTCATCATCGATGTCGGCCACATCGATGAAATCGTCAATAAACTCGAAATGGCATTACAGACCACCATCAGATCGGTATGACCCCGGCCATCATCATGGTGGCACCCAACGGTGCCCGCAAAACCCGTCGCGATCACGACAGCCTGCCGGTGTCGATAGCGGATACCGTCAGCGAAGCTCTGCTCTGTTTTCAGGCCGGTGCCAGCGTATTACACGGACACGTGCGCGGTGACAGCGAAGAGCATGTGCTCGACGTCGGACGCTACCGCGAGTTGCTTGCAGAGATGGCATTACGGGTGCCGCAGATGCTGGTGCAAATCACCACCGAGGCGGTTGGTCGCTACAGCCCCGAAGAGCAGGTTGCCTGCGTGCAGGCCTTGATACCGAAAATGGCCAGTGTCTCGCTGCGTGAAATTACTTCCGATTACCAGCGCAACGACTACGCGGCAGATTTTTTTAGCTGGTGCCTAGAAGCGGGCGTGCATATACAGCACATTCTTTACTCCAGCGACGATTTGCAGCGTTTCGTCGAACTGAAAGACCAGGGCATCATCCCTGCCAGCCATCGCTGCATGCTGTTTGTGCTCGGCCGATACCGTGAAGATTTCCAGTCCGAGCCCGACGACCTCGCGCCTTTTCTCGCTGCCGAACTGTCCGGTCTGGACTGGTTTACCTGCGCCTTTGGCAGCCGCGAACAGGAGTGCGTGATGGCAGGTATCAACGCCGGTGGACATGCCCGCGTCGGTTTCGAAAACAATCTGTACCTGCCGGGTGGGAAAGTTGCAGCGAACAGTGCCGAGCTGGTCAGCAGCCTGGCCCGGGCGCTGCAGGGCGCAGGGCGCGATCTTGCCACATCCGAAGAAGCGTCTCAGCTACTCGGTATCCGCAGCGCGTGAACCAGCATCAAGGTGGCGAATACACAAAATCCGCAAAGCAGTAATGTAATCACCACGAAACTCACCTGCCAGCCCAGCAGCGTACCCACCAGCGCCGGCCCCAGCGCAGAAGAAAACACCATGATCGCATTGGTCAGCGATTTGATCGCACCGAGGTAACGCGGTCCGTACAACTCCGCCCAGAGCGCGCTCAGTCCGGTGAAATATAGGCCCGAAGTAACCCCCATCAGTATCATGAAAGGCCATACCAGGAAGCGATGGTCGGACAGGTTGATAACAATCAGTGCCAGCGCCAGTGGCAGCAGAAAATAGGGCACCACACGCCGCGCCGAAAAACGATCGATCAAAACGCCCGAGTAAATCGTCACCGCGACCGAGAAAAATGAATACAGCCCATAGTGGGCAGTCACCCACAGACTGCTCCACTGTTTGGCGCGCGCGATCTCGGCAGGGAAGAAAAACATGGCCGTGCCGATCAGCGAAGGCGCGATCATCGCAGGCAACATGTAATAGAAACGCTTCTCACCCAGCGCCTGCCGGCGTGTGTAACTGAGCTGCGCGCCGACCGCAGTAGAATCTGCGGCGAGCTCGGCGCTATGCGAGGCGTGACGCTGGCTGTGCCCGCGCAGCAGCCACAGCATCAACAGCATCGAAACCAGCACCATAGCGGCGACGATGAAAAAAGTATGGCGCCATCCCCAGGCCTGGCTGGCGAATACGCCGAGTACCGGCAGGCTGGCTTCGCCCACCGCGTAGCCGATTGCGGCGAGCGCAATAGCCTTGCCACGATTGGCACTGTGATAACGCGCCATAGAGGTAATACCGGCATGGCTGGTCAAGCCCTGGCCGAACTGGCGCAACATGAAAATGGCGACGATCAACACCGCGGTGCTGTTGACCAGGCCCATGGTCAGGCAGGCCAGGCTCAAGCCGAACAAACTCAGGCTGGCGAAAATACGCAGGTCCATGCGATCGATGAGCGAACCACTCCAGTTGATCACCAGTGCGCTGAGCAAGGTGCCGAACATGTAGATTCGCCCCCAGCTACCCGCATCGAGGCCGAAGTCAGACTGGATCTGGGCGCCGAATACGCCGATAAAATAGGTTTGCCCGGCGCTGGATAAAAACGCCATGAGAAATCCGAAGCCGATGAAGCGCGGATGCGCGAGCGCAAAGCGCCAGTATTCAGCGAGCATGATTAATTCGGGGACAGAATAATTCCGGGGACACAATACTTAATTTTCTAGCGGTAATTGCAGGCATCTGAATTTCAGAAGAATTACGTATTGTGTCCCCGGAATTCCCTCCCCGTATTTAATTACTTTCTTCGAAGGGGAAGGCAGCGTGTTGCAACCATTGCAACAGATAATCAGCAAAACTGCGGCGGATGATGACTTCGAAACCATCGCCCTTGCGCATCGGGGCGATTGTCATGCCGGCCTTGGCCAGGCGCGTCTGCGCGCATTGACCCGGCTTGAATGCGCGCGGATGCAAGTCCAGCGGGCAATCGTGGCCAGCAAGGCAGCGGCATTGGCACCGCTGATTTCGAGCATGGTCAGGCCGCTGGAATTATCCACCACCGAACAAAAAACACCTTTGAGCGCCTTGTGCAAATCGGCCTGCAATTTTTCCTGTTGCCCGGCCGGCGTCACCAGCAACCATTCATCCGGCCCCAGCCAGTAAATGCGTATCTTGCCCGCGTCAATCACGGTATTGGGATCGGTGGGTGGTTCGCAACCGAGCACTTTCAACAGCGCGGCGAGAAATTTTGTATTGCTCGCCTTGCAACGCAGGTTGAGATATCCGAGAAAAGGTTTTTCTTCGATTCGTGGTGCATTACCGCGAGGTTCGCCCAGCTTGATCTGCACCAGCGGGCTTTGCTGCTCGAATAAATCAGACATTCGGCTTGGCTCCTTCCTTATCGTAAAACACCGGTTCGCAAATCGTCGCCTTGATCACGCGGCCATCGGCGAGCGGCGCATAGACGGTTTCACCCAGTCGATGCTGCCCGCCCTTGACCAGCGCCATGGCGATGGAACGACCACAGCAGGCGCTGAAATAACTCGAACTGACGTGGCCCGTCATTGGCACCGGCACAGCTGCTCCGGGGTCATCGACCAGTTGCGCGCCCTCTGGAATAACCGTCTGCGCGTCTTCTGTGAGCAAGCCCACCAGTTGCTTGCGGTCCTTGCGCTGCGTATCCAGTCGGCTGAGCGAACGCTTGCCGAGAAAGTCGGCCTTGGTCTTTGAAATTGCCCAGCCTGCACCGAGATCATCGACGGTGATCGATCCATCGGTATCCTGACCGACAATGACGTAGCCCTTCTCGGCGCGCAGCACGTGCATGCTTTCGGTGCCGTAGGGGGTGATATTGAATGGCTTGCCAGCCTGCATCAATTCTTCCCACATAAAGCGTCCGTAGTTCGCAGGAATGTTGACCTCGTAGGCGAGCTCGCCGGAGAAACTGATGCGGTTGACGCGGCATTCGACGTCGCCGATCTTGCCGACATGGCTGGCCATAAAAGGAAAGGCCTCGGCAGAAAAATCGATGCCGCTGCATACCGCCGAAACCACGTCTCTACTCTTCGGCCCGACGACCGCAGCGGTGGCCCAGTGATCGGTTACCGAGGTCAGGTAGACTTCCATGTCCGGCCACTCGGTTTGCAACCAGCGTTCCATCCAGGAAAGCACACCGGCGGCACCACCGGTGGTGGTATGCATGAAAAAATGATCCTCGGCGATGCGCAGGGTCACACCATCGTCCATGACCATGCCATCTTCGCCCAGCATGAAACCGTAACGGGCCTTACCCGGCTCCAGTTTCATCCAGTTGTTGGTGTAGATCATTTCCAGAAACTGTGCCGAATCCTTGCCACGGATTTCGATCTTGCCCAGCGTCGAAGCATCGAGTATGCCAACGCTATCGCGCACCGCCAGGCATTCGCGGTTTACCGCCTCATCCAGC
>CAXBMV010000281.1:0-5071 GCA_963976575.1 uncultured Gammaproteobacteria bacterium
TGGCATTTCGATATTATGCACATTAGCGGCAAGCGTTAAGCTATATCCAAGGGTGGTGATAATAAGCCAGGCAATTAATAATCGATGTGTCATTCTTACAGGAAGTTTAAATCAGCTTTGGAGAGTATAGTCATTGCTAAATAGAGTCAAGGGCATATAATTTTTGCTATATCCGGAGTAGCCGAGGTAGTGATAAATCGCAAAACCCCAGCCAATTATCGCTAGTGGTAATGCATAGCGGACAACACCCCGGTCCAGAAGAAACAACCCAAACAGAAAAATCACTACCAGCGGATATATGAATATGCGCTGGTACCAACATAGCACGCAGGGCTGGCAGCAATGCACAACGCGACGTCATCAGCCAGACCCTGATCGAAGCGGCGATTCGTGGCAAGCAGTCAGCCCTGGCAAGAAACCTGGTCAGCGAACGCAACGTGCATAAGCCGTTCAGCCCCCTGTCAAAGGCCTTCCAGACCAGTCTGGCAAATTAAATCGACTGCAAAAAAAAGAACCAGGCCACTGGCCTGGTTCTTTTTCTACGGTCGTTGCCGAACGACGTTAAATCAAACGGCTCGACCGGAATATGGTGGGGCGTGGGCGGCTCGAACGCCCGACCACCTGATTAAAAGTCAGATGCTCTACCAACTGAGCTAACGCCCCCTTTTAAAGGAAGGGGAATGATACCTATCGCGAACATGATTTCAAGCGAATTCTAGGCACAGACCTGTTGTGCGCGAAATCGGCTCGATTATTGTCCCTCTTTGCGTATGCGATCGAGCCGCTTTCCGGCCAGCCGCGCCGCGGTGGACTTGGCGTAACCTTCGCGAAGTTGCAGCAGTATGGCTTTCGATTGTTCGAATTGCTTCAGCTCGTAGTAGGTATACCCCAGCTTCAGCATCGCGTCGGGTACCTTGTTGCTGTTGCCGTATTGTTTTAACACTTTTTCAAATTCGACTATGCCCTGATCAAAATTCCGCGTGACATAGTGCGCTTCACCTAGCCAATACTGCGCGTTACCGGCAAAACTACTTGTGGGATAGCGTTGCAGAAATGTGCTTAACTCGGTCTTGGCCTGCTTGTAGCGCCCTTCCTTGAGGGTGTCGAAGGCGGCCTGGTAGGCAGCTTTCTCTTCGCTCTGGGTCACGCTTGGCGTTGATGACTGGGTCGGCATGGGTGCATCAGTGATACCGGCGGCAGCATTACTGGTAGTGGCAGGAAGACTGACCGATTGCGAAGACGAGGGTAAGGTCGGCAATGCCGGCTGACTCTGCGTAGCGCCGGTAGACGGCGCCCTGCTTTCCAGGTCACGCAGGCGGCGATCTATATCCAGATAAAGTTCGCGCTGACGCTGCTTGATTTCGCCGATATCGTTGCCCTGCACCTCAATCGCGCCGTTTAGCTGGCTGATTTCCTCGGAGAGCAGGTCGACTCTTTGCAACATTTCCAGCAAGGCACGGTTATCGATCAGGCGCCCAAGACGCGCCATTTCCTCGGTCAGGTTTTTCACTTCCTGTTGCATGGAGGATACTGCTGCATCGTTACCTTTCGCCGATTGGCTCAGCTTCTCTACCCGTATACTGAGTTGCTCTGGCGTCAACGTACCCTGTGCGAACAGAGGCGTAGCCAGGCTCGCCGAGACGAGGACCACGAACCAGTTTATGCATCCTGGTATTTATCGCCTTCATCCTAGTTCACCTGGTAGATCAGTTCTACGCGTCGATTCTTCGACCAGGCTTCCTCACTATGCCCCGATACGGCTGGCTGCTCTTCGCCGTAACTGACCGTATCGATCTGATCGACCGAGGCTCCCTGGAAAAGCAATACCTGGCGTACCGACTGGGCACGTCGGTCGCCCAGCGCAATATTGTATTCACGGCTGCCGCGCTCGTCGGAATGACCTTCGAGACGTATGCTGACCTCACCATTGGAGGCAACAAAATTGCCGTGGGTTTCGAGCAGTGCGAGTGACTCGTCGCTCAATCTGGCGCTGTCGAATTCGAAATAAATGGTGCGATTGGCCAATACACCTTCGCTTTGCTCGATCGCTTCGCGAGCCGTCAGCGGGCTGTCATCGACGATCGAAGTGGCAGCGCCACCGCTGCCGTCATCGATTCCGGT
The DNA here is from genome assembly GCA_963976575.1 of uncultured Gammaproteobacteria bacterium. Lineage (GTDB taxonomy): Bacteria > Pseudomonadota > Gammaproteobacteria. The sequence goes on from CAXBMV010000281.1 coordinate 2,122, forward strand.
GGCGTCGGCCGAAGTAGAATCGCCACCGGTCTGGCTTCCGTCCAGTTGCCCCTGAGTGCTATCGTCGGGCGGCGCGCCATCTCCATCCATCAATTCTTCCTGGGTGGTGGCGCAGGCGCTAATGAAAATCGCCAGCAAAGCAGCCAGCAGCCAGCGTTGCAATATTGTCGTTGTGTTCATACTCATCCCGCTCCGTTTGAATTGGGTTTATTTACTGTCAAAAGGTCCCCAGACCGGCTCGCGTATATCTCCGGCCTGATCTGATAACTTGTGTTTTGCGCGTCCGTCTATGGAAACCACGTAAAGTATGCCGCTGTCGCCACGGGTCGAGGCGTATAGCACCATTTTGCCATTCGGCGAAAATGACGGCGATTCATCCAGCGCCCCGTCGGTCAGCACTGTCAGGTTGCCACTTTCCCGTTCCAGTTGCGCTATCTTATATTGCCCACGGTCACCGTACACCATGGCAATATATTGATCGTCGGGAGACAGGCTGGCATCAGTGTTATAGCGACCTTCGAAGCTGATTCGCTTTGCCTTGCCGCCCTCCACCGGGGTTTCATAAATCTGCGGGCTACCCGAACGATCCGAGGTAAACAGGATGCTTGCACCGTCGCGCGACCACACCGGTTCGGTATCTATGGCGCGGTGATTGGTGAGGCGCTTGAGGCGTTTGGTGGTGGTATTCAGCGTATAGATTTCAGGGTTGCCGTCCTTCGATAAAACCAGCGCCAGAAACTTGCCATCGGGTGACCAGCTGGGCGCGCTGTTAATCCCTTTGAAGCCGGCGACCTTGGTGCGGCGCGCGGTGGCGAGGTGCTGGATGAAAATTTCCGGGCGATTGCTCTCAAAAGAAACATAGGCCAGCGATTTGCCGTCGGGCGACCAGCTCGGTGACATGATGGGTTCGTCGGATTCGAGTACGTTCTGCGCGTTGAAGCCATCGGTGTCGGCTACCTGCAGCACGTATTTGCGCGCGGCATTCTTTTGCGCGCGTACGTAAGCGATACGGGTATTGAATGCGCCTCGTGTACCGGTAATTTTTTCATAGATCAGGTCGCTGATTTCATGCGCGCGCGAACGCAGCTTGCGCTTCTTCGCCGGCAGGCTATAACCGAGCAACTGCTTTTGCTTGAGTACGTCGAGCAATTGAAACTCGATATCATAATTCCCGGGTGATTTTTCCAGCACACGTCCAACCACCAGGTAATCCTGGCCGGCGCTGCGCCAACGCGGATATTGCACCTGGTTGCTGTAATGCGGATTGGCTGGCAGGCTGGCAACTGCCATCACCTTGAGCACGCCGCTACGATTCAGGTCGCTGCTGATTATTTCGGCGAGGTCGACTGGCAGCGGACTGCTCAGGCGGGTTACCTCGAAAGGCACCACCGCAATCGGCAGGGCGCCATCGACGCCTTCGCTGATCTCAATGACCAGCTCGGCTCTGGCTGGCAGGGATATCGCCCACAGCAGCATGATCAGCAGGTAGGTGGTTGTATGGCTGGTTCGCATCGCCTTATTCATTTACTCTGTTGGGTTAAATAAAAACTTAATTTCACGATCGAACAACGCCGGGTCCCCCGGTTTCGGCAAGGGCTCTGCCTTGTACACCGCATTTTCAATCGAGGCTCTATAAGTCTGTGTGCTACCGCTACAGGCGCCGAAGGTCACATCGAGTATGATTCCGCCCGGCCCCTGCACCACCTTCACTTCGCAAAGCGGTATTTTCCCACTTCCGGCCGGTTTTATCCAATTGCGTTGGACCTTTTCTGCAATCGCCTGTATGTATTCATTGCGCAGGCTGTTCAGGCGGCGTTGGTTTTCTTCGGCCACCATCCTGGCTTTCAATTCCGCTTCCTGGCGACGCTGCGCTTCTTCGGCCTGGCGACGCAATTCTGCCTGGCGTTCGAGCTCTTCCTGCTTGCGCTTTGCCTCGTCGGCCAAACGTTTTGTTTCTGCCGCCTGGCGCTTCTCTTCGGCCAGCTTCGCATCGGCCTTGCGTTTTATCTCGGCCTGGCGGGCTTCTTCGTTTTTACGCTTTTCTTCTGCCTGTTTTGCCAACTCGCTCTTGCGCTTTTCTTCGGCCTTCTTTTTTTCGTCCTGTTCGCGTTTCTGTTCGAGTTGGCGCTTTTCTTCGGCCTGCTTTTTGCGTTTTAGTTCCGCCTGTTCTTTTTCAGCCTGTGCTTTTTTCGCCTGCTCCGCTGCCTTGCGTTCGCGTTCGGCGACGTTTTTCTGTTCGCGCTCGGCGCGTTGCTTTTGTGCCAGCTCCTGCTTTTTCCTTGCCTGCTCTATTTTGCGCTTTGACTCCAGATCATCCTTTTCCTTCTGCACCGCATCGAGCTGTTTCTGATCGAATATCTCGGCCTTCACGGTTTCGACGCGATCACCCGATTTGGCCGGTTTCGGGCTGTCGCTGAAATGCAGATTCAAAGCCGCTATCGCGATGATCAACAAATGAAATATTGCCGACCCTATTAATGCCCTGGGATGCCTGCGTAACTCGGAAAACACTAACGCGTTTCCCCCGACTCTGTAATCAGGCCTACCGTACCGACTTTTGCCTTCTGCAGTAGCACCAGCGTGTCGACCACGTTCTGGTAAGCGCCTGCGGCGTCACCGCGCAATAGAACCGGGCGATTCGGCGTCTTCTGCAACGCCGACCTGACAAACCCGATCAGCGTATCAGCATCGATGCTGGTATCCGGGTCATCGGCTATGTTGAGGTAAATCAAACCACCTTTGTCGACGCTGATAACTATGGGCTCGGGGCTGTCGACATCCAGCGGGTTGGCCGGTGCGGTGGGCAGGTCTATGTCGACGCCCTGCTTCAACAGGGGCGCGGTGACCATAAAAATAATCAGTAATACCAGCATCACGTCGATATAGGGTACGACGTTGATATCGGCGATAGCGCGGCGCTTTCTCATTACCCGACCCTCTTTGGGAGCTT
>CAXBMV010000282.1:0-5044 GCA_963976575.1 uncultured Gammaproteobacteria bacterium
CCGATGATCCGCCTGCAGGCCGCCTCCGAGGAAACCGGTTGTGACATTCTCGGCAAGGCTGAGTTCCTCAATCCCGGTGGCTCGGTGAAGGACAGGGCCGCCTGGGGGATGATACGCGAAGCCGAGCGCGCCGGCCTGTTGCAAGCCGGTAGTATCGTGGTCGAGGCGACCGCGGGTAACACCGGCATAGCCCTGGCCCATATCTGCAATGCGCGCGATTACCGCTGTGTTATTTACATGCCGGATAACCAGTCACCGCAAAAAGTAGACATTCTCGAGACACTGGGAGCCGAGGTGCGCGTGGTAGCAACCCTGCCTTATCACGACGACATGAATTACCAGAAACAGGCTGGGCGTTACGCTGCATCGACCCCCGGCGCGCTCTGGCTGAATCAGTTCGATAATCCGGCAAACCAGCAAGCCCATTACGAAACTACCGGCGCGGAAATCTGGCAGCAAAGCGGCGGCAGCGTCGATGCCTTTGTCTGTGCGGTCGGTACCGGTGGCACCATTGCCGGCGTGTCGCAATACCTGAAGCAGCAGAATCCGGCAACACAGGTGGTATTGGTCGATTGCATGGGCAGCGCGTTATACAGCTATGTCAGTAGCGGCCGGGTCGAATTAAGCGAGGGGCCGACGATAACCGAGGGTATAGGCAATAGCCGTGTCACCGCCAATCTGGCCAACGCCGGGATAGACTGGGCGTTACAGGTTTCGGATCAGGAAATGGTGGATATGCTGCAGCGCCTGCTGCGTGAGGAAGGCTGGTTTTTCGGTTCCAGCAGCGGCATCAATGTCTGTGGTGCCATAGCTGTGGCGAAACAGCTGGGGCCGGGGCATTGCATTGTCACCATGCTTTGCGACGGTGGCGCAAAGTACCAATCGAGGCTTTACAATCCTGCCTGGCTGGCAGAAAAAGGTCTGTCTATCTAGTGCAAACTGCGTACATTCAACTCGCTGCCAAATCTATTCTGGCGAGACACGGAACGGGTTCCCGCCGGGTCGCGGTGCCCACCCGGACTAGAAGTAAATCTATATCGGCTTGACGCAAAATTTAATAGCAAGTTCGACAAGCCTGTGTTTTACTACCGCATCTTTAGTCGTATTACCCGAAGAGGTGATGCGAAAGATGCGGCGCTAAACGAACCGTTTGTGGCGCCCCGATACTGGAGGGGAGAGCTGCAAAATAACGATAATAATAGCAGCAGGACGAGAAGGGCGCCCATAGGCGCCTTTTTTTATGCCTCCTGTGCGCATATGTTGCCGCCGGCCATTTTCCAGTATGATAGCGACCTGTCGAGTCGAAATCCGCCATCTGCATGAAAACCCCTGTCAGCCTTCTCCTGTTTTTGTTATTCACCAGCTCTGTCTTGCAGGCCGACGAGCAGGCCGTGGTAATACGCCTGTCGCCGGTGTATGCCGAACCCAGCAGCGCATCGCAAAGCCTGGGCCGGATTCCAGCCGGAACCGCGGTTAGCGTATTCGAGCGCCAGGGCGGCTGGAAACAGGTATTCTCCGAAGAGAAAGCCATTATCGGCTGGATGCGCGCCTATCAACTGCGCGAAACCATCAATTTACCGATTGATCCTGTCGCGAGCCAACCCGATTCAAGGGGGTTTCTTTCCGGACTGGCGGCATTTTCTCGCAAGGCCAGTGGCTTCTTCGATTCCAAAAGTACGAGCACCAGTTCAGGGACCGCGACCATCGGCATCCGTGGTCTCAGCGAGGCAGAAATCAAGTCGGCGCAGGCAGACTTCGTCGAGCTGGAAAAGATGAAATCCTATGCCAGTGATGCGCGGCGCAGTGAAACATTTGCACAGCAGGGCGGCTTGAAGCCACGTAAAGTGCCCTTTATTCCCGGTCAGAACAACTGATGAAAATTCCATTGTTTCGATTGATACTACTGGCTTGTCTGGGCGGCTTGCTATTGCAGCCCGCTAATGCGCTTAGTCTCGACGACCTGAAGAAGAAACTGGAAAAGGCAAAAACACGTGTCGAAGAAAGTAAAAAGAAAATCGATCAGGCGCAGGGCAAGGTTAGCGAAACCGAAGAAATTGAAATTGGCGGCAATCTGATTTCCGGCCTGCTCGGTGCGGCTCCGCTGGTAGCCGATGCCGAGCTTCAGCGTTACGTCAATGATGTCGGTTCCTGGGTTGCGCTGCAGACTTCGCGCAAGCATCTGCCCTGGCATTTTGGCGTAATTCAGTCCGATGGCATCAATGCCTTTGCGGCGCCGGGAGGCTATATCGTGATAACGCTGGGTTTGTTCAGTCTGCTCGAAAACGAGGCCCAGTTGGCGGGTGTGCTGGCGCATGAAATCGCCCACGTGACGCGCAAGCATCACTTGATGGCTTTGCAGAAAACGATGAAGCGTGATTTCTGGGGGGATGTGATGTCCAGAGCAGCCAGCGATGCCGGGGATAGAGAGAAATTAAAAGCATTGATCAATAGCGGCGTGCAACTGTATGCCACCGGGCTGGATCGGCGCTTCGAGTATGACGCGGATATTCGCGGCGTGGTGCTGATGGCGCGAGCCGGCTATGACCCCTTCGCCTTCCTCGATGTACTCACCACTATCGACAGTATCAACCCCGGCTCCAGCGAGTTGGGCGTGTTGCTGAAAACCCATCCACCTACCGCCGAGCGCCTCGACAGGTTGGCCGTCGGCATGGATGGTGTGCTCGATAGTTTTGCCTCGGGCGGCATCAATCGCGAACGCTTCAGACAGATTGGCAGCAATCCCTGATTTCATTTGTAACTGTATATTCCGGAGTATCCCTCAAGCATGTCTGAAACCAGCGAAAACGACCGCGCCCTGTTGCGCTGGCTACTAGTTTGTCTGGGCCTGATTTTCGCGATGGTCATACTCGGTGGCGCGACGCGCCTGACCGGGTCCGGTCTGTCGATGGTCAGCTGGCATCCTGCCGGTGTGTTGCCACCGCTAAATGCAGAGCAATGGCTGGCTGAATTTGCACGCTATCAGGCTACCCCCGAGTACCGGCTGGTGAATCACGCCATGGATGTCGAGGGCTTCAAGTCGATATTCTGGTTCGAGTATTCGCACCGCATGCTGGGTCGCCTGATCGGTCTGGTTTTCCTGCTGCCCTTTGTTTATTTTTCCTGGCGCAAGATGATCAAGCCAGGTTTGACCCCGCGCCTGCTGGTCATGTTCCTGCTGGGTGGCTTACAGGGTTTGCTCGGCTGGTACATGGTGAAATCCGGACTGGTGAGCAACCCTCAGGTGAGCCAATATCGACTCAGCGCGCATCTGCTCAGCGCGGTATTGATTTACGGTTTTATTCTTTGGACTATTTTCGACCTGGTACAGGTACGGGCATACCGGCCACTGGCGCAGTCGGCTGCCGCAGGCTGGCGTAAACTGTCGTTGCTGTTGCTGATGCTGGTTTTGCTGACCATAGTATCCGGCGCTTTTGTCGCCGGTCTGAAGGCTGGACTGATCTTCAACAGTTTTCCGCTGATGGGCGGGCAGTGGATTCCCGACGGCATCGCGGCGCTGTCGCCCTGGTACCTGAATCCATTCGAAAACATGGTAGCAGTGCAGTTCAATCATCGCTGGTTAGCGAGTCTGACTGCCATACTGCTGCTGGTCTGGTACCTGCGCGGACGTTCGCATTTTAGCGACGCCGACAGTCAGCGCAGTTTTAAACTGATTGGCATGATGGTTATTATTCAATTGGCGCTGGGTATTTCGACGCTGCTCGCGCAGGTTCCTGTAGCGCTTGGCGTATTACACCAGGCCGGAGCGCTATTGCTGTTCAGCGCAATGCTATTCAATATACACAGTCTCAGCCGTGTATAGCGCGCAAGCAGCCAGCCGTGTAGCGGCCACAGGAGTGAAAGGAGTATGACGAAGGTGAGGATCGGGCATGGTTACGATGTGCATGCATTGATGGCCGGCGAGGGCGTTCGTCTCGGCGGCGTGTTAATCCCCTGCGACCTGGCCTTGCGCGCGCATTCCGATGGCGATGTTCTTATCCACGCGCTCTGCGATGCGCTGCTGGGTGCGTTGGGACGGGGCGACATAGGTCAGCATTTCCCGGACACTAGCGACGCCAACCGCGACCGCGACAGCCGCGAATTTTTACGCGAAATTGGGCAGATTATGCAGGCCGATGCCTACCGTCTCGGCAATGCCGATATCACCCTGATTGCCGAGGCACCGAAGATAGCACCGCATAGCGACGCCATGAAACGCTTGCTGGCACAGGATCTCGATTGCGACGCCAGTCGCATTAACATCAAGGCGACGACGACGGAGAAGCTGGGATATCTTGGTCGCGGTGAAGGCATTGCCGCGCAGGCGGTGGTGTTGCTGGAGGCTACGACAGTATGAGCCTGGGTCCGGTAATGCTCGATGTCGAAGGCTTTCGCCTGAGCGACGCTGATCGCAAGCGTCTGCAACATGCGCAGGTTGGCGGGGTTATTCTGTTCAGCCGTAACTACGAGTCGCCAGCGCAATTGCGCGCGCTTTGCGATGAAATCCGCGCATTGCGCAGCCCGCAGCTGGTCATCGCGGTGGATCAGGAGGGCGGTCGTGTGCAGCGCTTTCGCGAACACTTCGAGGAATTGCCGGCCATGGGCCAGCTCGGCATGCTTTACGATTCGGATCAGGGTGAAGCCATCCGCCTGGCGGAAAGCTTTGCCTGGATCATGGCCTCCGAATTGCTGCATTATGGCGTCGACCTGAGCTTTGCGCCGGTGCTGGATATCGCCGATCCGGTGAGCAGTGTCATCGGTGATCGCGCCTTTCATCGCGACACTACTGCGATTACCCGTCTCGCCAATGCCTGGATTCGCGGTATGAAGAAGGCTGGCATGGAAGCGGTGGGCAAGCATTTTCCCGGGCATGGCTCGGTGAGCGGAGATTCGCACCACGTCATGCCCTTCGACCGGCGCAACATTGCCGAGATCGAAGCCCTTGATCTGGTGCCGTTTCGGCGCGTTATTGCCACCCATTTGACTGGCATCATGATGGCGCATGTGATCTATGATCAGGTAGATCCGCAGGCAGCCGGCTATTCGC
>CAXBMV010000283.1:0-5024 GCA_963976575.1 uncultured Gammaproteobacteria bacterium
CCTGGAAGCCAATTTGCATTTGCTCCAATTTCATTTCCAGAAGGAATCCGCATGGACCCATATAGGGACACACACTTTAATTAATTCAAACATCGAGAGAAAATGTCCACGAAACTGGTATTCCGTTCAACTTCATGAAATTCCTGCCACTGGAAGACGGGGTAGACCGAATCATACGCCACGATAAGCACTGGAACATCGATTATGTGTGCCACTCAACCGAGTCAATTTAATCCACAGGCTCCGCAACTCGACACCGGATAGACTTTCAACATAAAGCTTCTGTAGACGGCAATCTGCGGGCTGATCCTGAGTAAATATTGTCTGAATCCAAAAATTTACGGAGTGTTCAGTAACTTGCCCTGGTTTGGCTTCAATTCAGGACTGTAACTCCTGTAAAACATTTTCAGTTCAAGTAGAGATTTTGCTTGGGCTGGAGGCTGTGGTGTCCTTGTTAATTTACTCATTTACCTTTCACTAAATAATGAATTCATCGAATGGTAGACCAGACAACCCTAATTCTACAATTACAGCTCTCTTGCCATATTCACCAGACAATTCTTAAGAACCGGTGACAAAGTCTTTGGAAAAGTAACTCGGCAAGATACTCTTTGGTTAAATACCAATTTGTTCATAGCTTTCTTTTATTCGATCGGCAGTTTTTTTATCAATCAGCATCTCTCTATTCGCTCGAAAAAAGCCTATGTAGAATGAAATCTTTTCAAGCTTTGACATACCCTTTAGTCGTTCAATATCTTTGGAATTGGCGATCTCCGATACCGTCCAAGCCAAACTGTAAGAACTTTGATCACATTTCCCCTGCAATGGAAACTCAGAATTACCTACTATATAGTCAATAGTTACGACATCACCATACCTCTCAAAGGCAATTTCTATAACTAATTCATCTGAGGAATACTGAATTACAAAATCACTAAGTAACTTGTACTGCATGCCATCATTCTCGAGACAAACGCATATCTTGCGAATTTCTTTTTCATAATCGGAGATAAAATATCCAATTGGAGGTGGCGTCTTCCTATTCATTTTAATCCTTATTTATCATCTTTAGCTCATCGGGATCGAAATCATAACCTCGGTTATTTAGGTACTTCAGTTCACGCCCATATCCAGTAGCTTCGCCAGTTTCCACATTGACTAGAACTCTTTTTGTTGGTTGTGTTGCAAGTAAAATGCTGTCATTCCTATCTATAGCTTGATCCAAGAATGGCTTATTGTACTGCTCCCAAAACTGGTCAGAATCCCTATAGAGGCTATCGGGGGCATTTAACAAATTAAAACCGCCTTGTTTAGAATCGAAGTCTAAGGTTTTTGGATAGTTCAGTTCTTCAATAATATTGGACATATCCATACGATAGTTACCTAGAATTGTTGTGGTCCTTTCTGAATCAGCAACCAATTTTACACCACTACTAGTTTGATAGTTAATTTCATTAGGAAATGTACTTACTACTACGGGTGTTAGCTCAGTTGACTTTTCGATAGCCGCTTCAGAAATTTGGTTCTTTCCAAGACTAACGTCTAATATGGGCATATCTTCAGAAACTTTAGAATCAGTTAAAGGCCCGTTGCTATCAGGCAACTTCAATAATCTCATCAATCTTGAAATTGGAATCGATGAGGCTAAGTAGATTCCATAATTTTTACCTTCATGGAAAGGCGCTTCTATTCCCTCGCCGTCTAATGTACCTGCATCATCCACAACTTCGTAAGCGTGCATCGCAAAGGATGTCACTGCTTCACCAATGAGCTGGGCCTCTCTCTTAGATATATCATCCCCATCTGCTATTTCGTTTACCCTATTGGCGAAATTAACAAACTGGGTGGCTACCTCTTCAGACTTTTCAGGGTTCTCCACGAGGAAATCAATTGTTCTAACCAGTTCCCTAATATCTTCGACAACCTGGGAAACAGCTCCAGATGCTACTCCTGCCGTCTCGGCAACACCTTGCGAAACGCTGACAAGCGAGTAGTTTAAATTAACTCTCTTTTTACAAAAGGTATTGCTGCAAGCCTGTATCTCCGCAGCCCTATCAGCTTTCTGCTTTTCTGTTAATCGATAATCCCATTTTCTGTGATCCAGCCCTTCAGAACTCAAGTTGTTTTGTGACACCACCGCGCTTTCATTACCAATGTGCTCGTTTGATTGTGCAAGTGGATCGTATCCGTTATAGCTAAGAGAAAATTCCGCGTAATCAGCAAGGCTTGTACCAAAATTTTCGGCGTATTCTTCATTATCGACGCTACTAGCAGTGGGCTTTCCGCTATCAGATAAGTGATTATCGATCGCATGACTAGCTTCGTGTCCTGCGGTAATGAATAATTCGCGCGTGTTTTCATTTTCTAGATCATTTATGTAGACCTGTTTGTCTTCCTCAGAATAAAACCCCATAACTCCCTTACCATTAGAAGCCGTTTCTTCAGTTGCAATGATCAAATTATCATGCGTCTCATATCCCAGTTTTATCATCACCGCATCGGTCAATTGGTCGAGCATTTGCTGTTTTTGTTCGGGGTTTAGGGCTGCATCCTGCAACATTTCTGCCAACTGCGGATCCTTTGAAATTTCGGTTTTTACCGCTTCGTAAGTGAGGTGTGACTTTTCGGTTTCGTCAAAGAAGTCTTCTATCCCCACTCTTTCGGTGGAAACGATTAACGAAATCGAATTGGCGATCATCGAGGATCTCAGCCAATCCTCGGCAATCTGCTTCCGCCCACCTTCACTCAACAACCGTGTATCCAGTTCACCGTTCAATCCCTGATGCGATTCGAGGTCGTAGATGGCGACTTCGCTATTTTCGATATCGCTGTTGAGCATGCGTAGATCGGATCCCTCGACATCGGTGATCTGTATATCACCGCTGCCGATGGTGGCGAGGCTCTTGGTTCTGCCGGATCTGCTGTCGTCCTGATAATCGAGACTTGAAGTGCTGCCGGCGTTTAACCCCAGTGACTGGCTGTCATTTTGGACGGTATTAATCAGTGACCCTGCGCTAAGCGTATTGGTCGAAAGGTTTAGCTGGCCATTGTCTTTGCCTTTTTCGTCAATTGCAGCGATGACGGCGCCTTGAATGTCAGTGTGATCCTGCACCTGAATATTCACCTGCCCACCGCTGAGACGGGTTAGCTGTGTTTGCAGGTGTTCGTTTTCGCTGTTGGCTGCATTGACGCCGCTGCCGCTACCAGAATAAGAGACCCCGCCGGAACGTGTCTCGCTATAGCTACTGTCCTGTACCGAGGCCAGGGTCAGGTTTCGGGTGTTGATTTCAAGGGTTTCATCGGCGTGGACATTGGCGCCCTGGATACGCATATCGGCGGATGCATTGAGGCGGATGTTCGCCGCCAGCAATTGAGAATTGGTGTAGCGAGTGCTGTTGCTGGTTGTCTTGCTACTGCTTCCGCTGATGCTGCCACCGAGACTTTCTGCATCTACCGCGGGATTTGGCACTGGTGCATCGGCTGCGGAGAGCATGTCCCAGCTTTGGCTAATATTGATTTGCTGCTGACGATCACTTTGACGGGAATGGCTCGCCGCGGCCTGGATGTCGATATGCTCGGCGTCGATATCGATGCTGTCCTGCGCCAGCAGATTCGACCCGCGTATCACGGTGCTGTCTCCGGCATTGATCGCGATTTCATTCGCGCTCAGCGTCGATGCCACATTTTGCTCGTAATATTGATTAACTTCCTGTTCCAGTGCGTCGATATCGAGCTGCAGGCTGACATTAAATCCATAGGTACCGCTGGAGGCCGCAGCCCGACCGATTTGCTGAACCAGCGCAGTGGTCTTTGATGCCAGGGTTGCGGTAGCAAGGACGATATTGGCCTGGTAAAACTCCTTGTCACCCTCTAGCCGATTCAGCCGTCGCTGAAACTCATCGACATCTGCCTGTTCGACAAAGCCTTCGCCATTGGCAAACTGCACTCGCAGCTGTTCGAGCTTTTGCTTCTGCTCGGCCAGATCGTCGCGGTAGTCATCGTAGGCTTCTTTGGCATGGCGTAAATCTCGCTCGGAATCTTTTACCGCTTGTATCGCCCTGATGGCCTGGTCGTATTCATTTTGAAAGGTAAATTTAAGCTCGGCGCTACCTTCCTGGGTCAAATCCTCGCTGCTACTGACACTTTTGCTTTCGAGTATGGCGACATCACCACCGGCATTCAGCGTGATCGAATCATCGGCGACCAGATCGCTACCGCGAATGAGGATATCGCCAGCTTCGTCCCCTGCTTCGTAGGCATTAAACTCGATATTGCCCGCCTGGATCAGCGACGACACCGCAGTATTATTCTGGCTGAAACTCTCCGCGTTGCTATAGCTGGCCTTGGCAAGCGACAGTGTCAACTTGCCATCCTCCTCGCTAACCAGTTCGTCCAGGTTGCCGGCATTGCTGACCAGATCGTTCATACTTACCGATATCTCGGTGTGCTTGGAATAGCGCGTATCTTCGTTATAAGCATTTTCCACGCTAATGTTTTGCGCAGTCGCCCGCAGGCTGTCATCTACACCGATCTCGGCTCCGACCAGTTCGATGTCCTCATCCGCATGCAGGCTCAGGCTAGCGGCGCTGATTTGGCTACTAACCGCAGTCTGGGTCACTCTTCCGGCGAGGTCTTCTTTTTCAGAGAAAATCGAACCACCACTGAACCAGCTACTCTTTTGCCTATGACTCTCTACGAGGCTTTCATTCTTACCCGCTGCAATACGAATATCACCGGCACTTTCGAGCGCCATCTGTGTTTCTGCTTGCAGCCTCGAACCGGTAATGTCGATGTCCCCAGCATTAGTAACCAGCAACACCGTGGCGCCAGCGAGATCGCTGCCCAGGTTTTCACTACTAAAGGATTTATTGGTAGAAATCTTGCTGCTAGACCAGGATTTACTGCTGCTCTTGCTGCTTCGGTAACTGCTGTTACTGACTGATTCGATGTCGATACTACCGGCCTCGATACTCAGGGCCCCAGTGGCATTAACGTTCGCTGCCTGCAATAGCGTTTCATTCTGG
>CAXBMV010000284.1:0-5006 GCA_963976575.1 uncultured Gammaproteobacteria bacterium
TGTAGCCAGCCCCAACCGCGAAACCGAAGCGATGATGGATGGCTCCGACGCGGTCTCCGACTGGGCACTGCTGAACCTGTTGTTGAGCACCTCGGGTGGCGCCACCTGGGTATCTTTCCACCACGGCGGCGGCGTTGGCATGGGTTATTCGCAGCACGCCGGACTGGTTATCTGCTGCGATGGCAGTGACGCGGCCGCGGCTCGTATCAAGCGCGTGTTATGGAATGATCCGGCCAGCGGAGTGATGCGCCACGCCGATGCCGGCTATGAAGACGCCAAACAATGCGCTCGCGAGCACGGGTTGAATCTGGGCGCGATCGAGCTTTGATGCAAAAAAGGTAGTGCGGCTGCTTCGACAGCCGCCGCCGACAACCAGGCCTGGATATTCGAGCGCAGTCGCAAGATATGCACGCAATCTCGCCGTAGCCCAATGCATTGTGCCAACTTTGGCACTATTTTTAATGCCGACTTATTTAATTTTCACCATTGAACAATAATCCTGTGCCTGGCCTATAATTCGGTAGTGCCAGCAAAGGAATCGAAGATTCATATCCCGGATTGGCGAAAAGTAATTTCTCAAAAACTATTCCCAGTAAATCTGAAAGATGACTAACAGTCCGGAAAAGTTGAGCCGCAAGGAACTCGAAGAAGAGGTGCTGCGCCTGCGGCAGCGCGAGGCATTTTTCGATGCTGCCCAGGAAATTGCGCTTTTTGGTTACTGTGAGTGGGATTACAAGAACGACAGAATTAAGCACTGCACACCGGGCTATGCAAACATTTTTGGTTTGAGTATTACAGAAGTAATCGAGAGTCAGGATTCCTGGGAAAAAGTCATGTTGCAGATCCATCCGGAGGATCGCGATCTGTACGAGGAATCCTACCGTGGCAGGCTGAGCCAGGGCTGGCACGAAATCGAGTACCGCATATATCGCAAAGACGGTGAAATCCGCCACGTAAAAGAAGTCGGCCTGATGGTTTCCGGTAGCGAAAACCACAGCGCTGAAGCGATAGGCATGCTACAGGATATTACCGAACGCAGTAGTATGATGAATCTGATTTCGGACAGTGCAGCCAAACTGAAACTGGCGGCACAGACCGCGAAACTGGGGTACTTCCGCTTCGACGAGGTCGAAGACAAGTACATGGAAATCTCGGAAGAGTATGCAGAAATTTTCGGCTATACAGTGGAAGACTTCCTCGAGCGTTACTCTACCCTCGACGCCGACATGGAGTTGGTACACCCGGACGACAGGGAAGCGGTAATTAAATCCTATGAACTCACCGGCAGGGTTAACTTCGATTATCGTATTTTGACTAAAGACGGCGAGATCATCCATGTACGTGAAATTGCCATCGACGTCTTCGACAATAATGGAAACGTAATTGAATCTGTAGGTACCTTGCAGGACGTCACAGAACTCAGAGAGGCTGAATTGAAGGCCGCTCAGGCTAACCGGGCCAAATCCGAATTCTTATCCCAGATGAGCCACGAATTGCGAACACCTTTGAATGCAATTCTCGGGTTTTCACAACTGCTCGAAATTGACCCTGTACTTGCGAAACAACATCGGACGAGCGCGGCGGAAATTAACAAAGCAGGAACACATCTGCTCGGACTAATCGAGCAAATACTCGACCTGTCGAGAATTGAGAGCGGAAATATAGATCTTTCTGTAGAACCGATCAGGCTTGACTGGTTGATTAAAGAATGTGTGGGCTGGATAGAAGCTCTGGCCGCGACTCGGCAGATAAATATTATTTTTGAAGCGCAGTCCTTATCCGGGATCATGGTGAGCGCCGATGCGATCCGATTGAAACAGGTATTCCTTAACCTGTTATCCAATGCCGTCAAATACAATTGTGAAGGCGGTAAGGTCACGATAGGTTGCGACACCAGGCAAGCCGGAAAGATTGGTATAAGCGTAACCGATACCGGTCCCGGGATTTCGCAACAACAAATGGGCGACCTGTTCAAGCCGTTTGACCGCCTGGGGGCAGAGCTCAGCGAAATCGAAGGTACGGGCATTGGCCTGGTAATTACACGGCAATTGGTAGAGGTTATGCAGGGTGAGCTCCTGATAGAGAGCCTGCCAGGCGAAGGAAGTACCTTTACGGTTATCTTCGACAGGGTCGAAAAAGGTCGATTGGTCGCCAATATTGCTCCAACCGAGCCCGTTGTGGTGCCTACCAGTTCGACAGATCCGATCATGTCTGCAACGAAAATCCTGGTGGCAGAAGACAACCGGGTAAACCAGCAGTTGATTGAAACGCAATTAAACTTTCTTGGCTATAGCGCCGATTTTGCACGCAATGGCGAAGAGGCCCTGGCTAAGCTGAATCGCAGAAGTTACCCGCTACTGCTCACCGATATACGCATGCCTGGCATGGACGGCTATGAGTTGATTGCGCACATTCGGGCACTGCAATCAGAGGTTTCCGCATTACCTGTGGTTGTTTTGACCGCAAACGCGATGAAAAGCGATATTGAACGATGTTTGCAGGCAGGAGCCAGCGCAGTTTTATCAAAACCGGTCGGTTTAAATGAATTGCAACAGGCCATAAACCAATGGATGCCGACGCGGGGATCAACTGCATTCAACAATCCACCATCGCAGTCTGCCAGAATGACTGAAGCTGCCGCAGCGATTGATTTATCGGTCTTGTCTGCCCTGATAGGAGGCAGAGTCGAACTGCAGCGTCAGCTGTTGAGACACTATATTGATGCGTTGCCCGCTGCCATAGAGGATATGCGCCAGGCTTTCGAAGCCAGGGATTATGAGCAACTAGGCGCATCTGCGCATAAACTCAAGTCGTCGTCGGGCAGTATGGGTGCGAAGTTGCTCGGTGAGCTTTGCCAGAAGCTGGAGACCTCCTGTAGTGAGGTTAATGAAACAGAGATTGAGATTTCGTTTGCGCAATTCCTGCAGGCCTCTGATCCG
Organism: uncultured Gammaproteobacteria bacterium; assembly: GCA_963976575.1. Lineage (GTDB taxonomy): Bacteria > Pseudomonadota > Gammaproteobacteria. The sequence goes on from CAXBMV010000284.1 coordinate 2,940, forward strand.
GTATACGAATTTGGAGAAGCCTATTTTGGTGAAGCGAAGGATTTAGACGCAGCGGAATCGCCACCCGCTTTCGAACAGGTTGTAGACAAGAGTTCGTTGAGAATACTGCTGGTTGACGATGACTATATCATTCACCGTTTAACCACCCTGGTGCTCAATGACCTGGGAATTGATTCGGTGCAATCAGCCCTGTCAGGAAAGCATGCGCTGGACATTATCGATCAAGATGCAGCGATCGACATTATCATATGTGACCTGGGCATGCCGGAAATGGATGGCATAGAATTTATGCGCCACCTGTCACAGCGAAATTTTAACGGCTCTATTGCATTTTTGAGTGGTGAAGAATTACGCATTCTCAAGACGGTCGAGAGACTTGCAATAGAGCACAATATAAAGTCGCTCGGTGTACTCGAAAAACCGGTCAGCCATGGAAAGTTGAGCCGGTTGTTGAAAATCTACAGTTCGAATTCGGAAGAGACGACAGTATGGCCCATCGCGGATTTCCAGCCAGAGGAATTGATGCTGGCAATGACCGGGGATCAGCTGGATGTCTATTTCCAACCCAAGATCAATGTCAAGACAGGGGAAATCATTGGCGCCGAAGCGCTGGTTCGCTGGCTGCATCCGGAAAAAGGAATTATTGGTCCCAACCTGTTCATCCCGATGGCCGAGGAAAATCGTCTGATTGGTGATTTAACTCTGATCGTATGCCGCAAGGTAATGGAGTACGCAGCGAACTGGCGATCGAGGGGGATGGAGCTTGCTGTCGCGATCAATATTTCGGTCGATGCGCTGGGCGATCTGGCGTGGCCGAATGAACTTGCGAAACAGGTCGAGACCGCAGGATTGCGACCAGAGCTTATCACTCTTGAAATTACCGAGAGCCGCCTGATGGAACATGTGCAAGTGGCACTCGACATACTGGGTCGACTGAGGCTGAAACGATTTAACCTGTCGATTGATGATTTCGGTACTGGCTACTCATCGATGGAACAACTGCGCAGCATCCCCTTTTCCGAGTTGAAAATTGACCGCGCTTTTGTACGTGTCGCCAGCAATGATGCTTCGGCTCGCGCGATACTGGAGTCAAGTGTGATGCTTGCGAAGAGGCTGGATATGACGGCGGTCGCCGAAGGCGTGGAGACTGAGTCCGACTGGGACCTGGTAGCCGAGCTGGAATGTGATCAGGTGCAGGGCTATTACGTCGCAAGGCCTATGCCCGCCGACGAACTATACGACTGGGTTTCGAAGCGCAAATCAAGCTAGGCAGATATCAAAAATCTGCTGTTCGGATCGGTTCGATCAGGATCGCGTGAAACCGATAGTTAGCCTGGTTTTTCGCGGTAGTTGAGGGCGGTGAGAGTAGCGCAAAAAAAACCGGGAGGAATTCCCGGTTAATCACACACAGTATTTAGATCTAGGCTTTGAATTCCCCTCCGGCCTCATCGCATTGCATTTTGCTCATTTCCAGAAAACCGTGGCCCTTGCAGGAATTCAAACCCTTGCAGCTACTGGTCGCGGTTTTGCAGGAACTTTGCCCCTTGCAGGAATTGGCACCCATACACTTGCCGGCGTGGCTGCCGGCCTGGGCGGAAATGGGCGCAATTGCAAACAGCGTGGCGGCGGTCATGGCAAGCGCTATGCCAGTGGTTTTTTTGACAGTACTCATGATCTTTATCCTCGTTCTCTTCGGTTTAACGAGGATTTATTATTGCGCTAAAAAGTCACGAAAGTATCACGTCCGGGCGGACAGCAAACTGCCCGCCTGAGCCTGGTTTTTAATCGATAACGATTAATTCCCGGGCAACATGACTGAGGCGTTCGCCACCTGTGTCGGTGACCACGAAGGGTTCAGAAATCGCCGCGCCGAAATCCTGCAGCCACATGCCCGACTGAAAATGAAAACACATGCCGGCCTGCAGTTCGGTATTGTCGCCGGGGCGCAGACTGGCGGTGCGTTCGCCCCAGTCCGGCGGGAAGTTCAAGCCTATGGAATAACCAACGCGGCTTTCCTTGCTGTAGCCGCTGCGCTTCAGTACCGCCTGCCAGACGGCTTCGACTTCT
>CAXBMV010000285.1:0-4984 GCA_963976575.1 uncultured Gammaproteobacteria bacterium
TGTTGTTGCAGCCCGGCGAGACCTTCGAGTTCAACGGCGGCAGTTACCAGTACCCCGATATTCACCTGCTTTACTGGGCGGGTGGTAATCCGTTTCACCATCACCAGGACTTGAACAAAATGCTCAGGGCATGGCAAAAGCCCGACACCATCGTGGTGAATGAGTGGTGCTGGAACAGCATGGCCAGGCACGCCGATATAGTTTTGCCCTGCACCACCATGCTGGAGCGTAACGACATATCGATATCCCCGCGCGATCCCTATGTGATTGATATGCAGCAGGCGATTTCGCCCATAGGTTCAAGCCGTAACGACTATGACATTTTCGCTGGCATCGCCCGCGAGATGGGTGTCGAGGAAGCGTTCACCGAAGGACGCGACGAAAAGGCCTGGATAGAATTGATTTACCAGGCCACTGTCGAGCGAGCCAGAGACAAGGGTTTCGAAATGCCGGCCTATGCTGAATTCAAAAAAACCGGCTGGTTCAAACCCGAAGCACCCGCCGAGCCTGTGGTAATGTTGAAGGCCTTTCGTGATGATCCGGTCGCCAATCCGCTGGCGACACCCTCGGGTAAAATTGAAATTCATTCTGCGGTTGTGGCCGGCTTTCATTATGCTGACTGCCCCGGTCATGCCAACTGGATGGAACCGCTCGAATGGCTGGGCGGCGATACCAGTGAATTCCCGTTGCATTTGATTTCGAACCAGCCGAAAAACAAATTGCACTCGCAGCTGGATCACGGCAGTCATTGCCGCGCCGCAAAAATCAAGCAGCGCGAGCCAGTCATGTTGCATCCCGATGATGCCAGCGCGAGAAATCTGAGCGATGGGGAAATCGTGCGTGTATTCAACCAGCGCGGTGCCTGTCTGGGTGCAGTCGTCATCGATGATCAAATGATGCCGGGCGTCGTGCAAATGAGTACCGGCGCCTGGTACGACCCGCTACAAGCGGGGGTTCCGGACAGCCTGTGCAAGCACGGCAATCCCAACGTGTTAACACCCGATATAGGCAGCTCGAAGCTCGCTCAGGGGCCGATTGCGCATACCTGCCTGGTTGAAATTGAACGCTATCTCGATCCCTTGCCGCAGGTCACCGCGTTCGAGCCACCCGAGATATTGCGGGATAAGCCGTCATCCTGATTGCGCTGGCGCAGCCCGGGCTGCGATCAACCTTATCGCCCGGCCTTCACCGCGGAGGCCGTCGGCGTTATCGCGATGTGCCGAGCTTACTTACCACCTTGATGCAATGCATATCCGTCCCCGTCGCGGTGCAACTCGAACAGGCGCGTGCATCGGCAGATATCTTTTTCCAGGCGCAGCTTTCTGCCTTTCCGTCCACCGACTTCACTTCGTTGCAGGCGATGTTCGACGCCGGACAAAGCCATTCACAAGAAGTGATTGAAGACTGGCAATTGAAACAAGCCGACGAGGGGAAGTAGAAACAATTACGTCGACACCTTTAACGCTTGACTACAAGGTCAGCCCCTTGATGAACTGCGAAAACAGTTCGCCCTGTGAATTGATGCCGAGCTTCTGATAGATATTCTTGCGGTGTATTTGCACCGTGCCGGCGGTTATATTCAGCAATCTGCCAATCGCGGCTGACGAGTTACCCTTCAAAACATATTCGACTACATCGCGCTCGCGTGGCGTCAGCAAGTTCTTGCCGAAGTTGCGAAAGGCGTGGTCGATGGAACGCTGGATATTGCTTTGCCCGGCGTCCCCTACGTAGCCCGAGAAGCGATGGTAAAGTTCTGCGTGCTGTTGCTGCATCAGCGCACTGACGATTTCAGACACTTCCTTTAGCTTGCGAAACTCGCGTGCACTATAGGCCGAATACTTGTCCGAGCGCATCAGCGATACCACGATTGTTACCGATCCGGGTAAATCGACGAAATAACCGATTTCCTCGGCCAGACCAGTGCGCGCGTAGTAGGAGCGAAAATACTCGCTCTGGTAAAAGCGGTCTGGCGCTAACTCCTTCAGGCGGTAAAGCGAGGGCTTCACGTCCTGTGAACAGGCCTGAAAAAAAGGATCCAGCAGGTAGGGGCCCTCCTGATAGAGGGTGACGTGTATATGATGTTTGCGTTTGGAGAAGTTGTCGTACAGATCGATCGGCGGTACATCTCTGTAATAGGCGAATATCACGGACTGATCGAACTCGACAAGACCCTGCAGCATTTTCACAAGGGTCTCGTGAAACTGCGTTGTGCCGACGCTGCTGATGCTGCGCGCGAGATCGCTGTTCCAGTCGCCCTTCACCGGTATGCTCGGAGGCTATGTGCAATCATGTATATGAAATCATATATATACAACGAATCGAATGTTTAAGTATTATATGGCGATTCAGAGGGTATATCACATCAGGTCTATATACCAAATAAATCACCTGGGAGGAGGATAATCGTGGCATCGTCGACTCCGCTCCAACCGGTTGTTTCTTTCAGCGGGGTGAGCAAGCTTTTCGGTAAGGTCGTCGCCGCGAAGAATTTGAACCTGGACGTTCACGGCGGAGAATTCCTCTCCTTCCTCGGCCCGTCGGGCTGTGGCAAAACCACCATGCTGCGTATGATTGCCGGTTTCGAGCAACCCAGCGAAGGCGATGTTTACCTGCAGGGTCAGCGCGTCAACGGCGTGCCCGCCTACCGGCGCCCGGGCAACATGGTTTTTCAGCATTACGCCCTTTTCCCCCATCTCAATATAGCGCGCAATATCGCCTATGGACTGAAACAGGCCTCTCCGAAACTGTCGCCATCCATCATCGACGAGCGCGTCGACGAAGCGCTGGAACTGGTGCAGCTGGGCGGCTATCAACAGCGCCGCATCTGGGAGTTGTCGGGTGGACAGCAGCAGCGCGTGGCACTGGCGCGGGCACTGATCAACAAGCCCGAAGTTTTGCTGCTGGACGAACCGCTGGCGGCGCTCGATCGCAAGCTCAGGCGGGAAATGCAAATCGAATTGCAGAATCTGCAACGCAACGTCGGTATCACTTTTATCCTGGTGACCCACGACCAGGAAGAAGCCCTGTCGATGAGCGACCGCGTTTGCATTATGCGCGAAGGCGAGATAGTACAGGTGGGTAGCCCGCGTGATTTGTACGACAATCCGTTGAATCGCTATGTCGCCGATTTCGTCGGCAAGTCCAATTTCTTCGACGGCGTCGTCGAATCCAGCGACGATGGCCTGCAGCAATTGAAGCTCGATAATGGTCAGCGCCTCGCTATCGATGCCACCACCAATAGCGGGCCATTGTTTAGTGGCCACAGGGTCACGCTTAGCATCAGGCCCGAGCAGATTATATTGTCGCGCGAAGCGAAGCGCCTGCCGGATGATGTTGCCCTGGTCATCGAAGCCGAGGTGCGTAACCGCATTTTTCTCGGCGAGCACACCGAGTACCTGTTACACGACGCCGCCTTCGGTGAATTCCTGGCGCTGGCGCCACGACAGCTTGAAGCCAACGAAAAACCATTTGAAGTGAACGAAAAGATTTTCGTTTGCTGGAGTCGGGCGGCGGGGCTGCTGCTCGATAATATGACGCAGTTACAAAAACCCCAATCGCGACCATCAGGAGAGGAAAATGAAAGACGATAACAAACCAATAACCCGCAAAGCATTCATGCAGCAACTCCGGCGCTACCAAAAAGGCTCCATCAGCCGGCGCCAGTTTCTCGGTGTTACCGGTCTCGGCATGGCGACCACGGTAATGGCTGCGGCGGTGCCGTCGCTACTGCCACGCAAGGCATGGGCAGCGCCCAACATCGGCGACCGCGTGGTACTGGCCACCTGGCCGAATTACCACGACCAGGCCAACTTTGAAGCCTTTACCGAGGCTACCGGCGCGCATGTGCAGGTCAACGTTTTTGGCTCCAACGAAGAAATGCTGGCCAAGCTGCAGGCTGGCGGCAGCGGCTGGGACGTATTCGTTCCGACCAACTACACCATCACCACCTATGTCGGCGAAGACTTGATCGAACCGCTGGACCTGTCGAAGCTGTCCAACTACAAGGCCAGTGCTTTCGATCCGCGCTTTTCCGATGCCGGTTCGGTGAACGGCAAGCTCTACGCGGTACCGAAAAACTGGGGTACCACCGGCTACGTCGTCAACAACAAGCACAACAAGGGCAAGCGCATGACCAGCTGGAAGGATTTCTGGGATCGCAGCATGACCGATTACTCGGGCCGCACCATGGTGCACGATTACCAGTTGACCACCATCGGCAACGCGCTGAAATACTTCGGTTACTCGTTCAATTCGGTAAAGCCCAACGAACTCGCCGATGCCGAGAAGCTGCTACTGAAGGTGAAGCCTCATCTGTTTGCGATCAACAGCGACTACCAGCCGCCGTTGCGCAACGGCGATGCCTGGATGTCGATGTGCTGGACTGGCGACGGCAAGCAGCTCAATACCGACATCCCGACCATGGAATATGTGCTGGGCGTCGAGGGTGGTGAAATCTGGAGTGATTATTACGCCGTGCCACGCCGCGCCGAACATCGCGAAGCCGGTTACGCGCTGATCAACTTCCTGCTGGACCCGGCGATCAACGCCAGGGAAGTCATGGCTCACGGATACCCGGTGGCAGACAGCCGTACCAATGCAATGCTGCCTAAAGAGTTACTCGAGGACCCGATTCTGTATCCGGCCCAGGAGTTACTCAACGCTCTGGAGTTCGGTGCAGCAGCGACGCTAACCGACCCCAATCGCGCGGAGTTGCTGGCGCGCTTCAAGTCGGCCTAGACGCCAGGACAACGAACAAAGATGAAGAGCAGCTGGGCGCATCGGCTATTGTTGTTACCCGCAACCCTGTGGTTGCTGGTCATGCTGGTGCTCCCGCTGCTGGTTGTTTTTGTTTTTAGTTTCGGCGAGCGTGCACCCGCGGGTGGCTACATAGCCGCCTTCAGTTTCGATAATTACCTCAACCTGCCGGCGCGATTCACCGCGTTCAAGAACACGCTGATCATGGCGCCGCTGGGGACGCTGGCGG
>CAXBMV010000286.1:0-4978 GCA_963976575.1 uncultured Gammaproteobacteria bacterium
ATTAGTGATGTATTGTCTCGGGGGAAAGTCTGTTGCAAACCAATTGCTTTATCTACAAACCCTCGATCACCCAGGTAGTCCACCAAAGACTCCAGCAGATTGATATGGGCCACTTTTATCTGACTATATTTTTTCTCCAGCATATCCTCGAGGAAGGCAATATACTGGCGGACTTCCAGCTCTGCTGAGGGGTCATAATCAAATATCCAGAATCCGATTTCATTTCCCAGGCCGCGGCTTTGGAGAAACTCTTCTGACAGAATCTTTTCTGGTATCTGGTTTAGCCTATCTTGTAGTTGTTGATCCATATAACCCTTTCCCAATTTTTTTATCGGCTTCTGGAAGACACTTCCATGCTCTCTTTTAATCTTCGTTTATAATTATCTTCCAGCATGATTCTGACTTCTGGCCGTATTATTACATTCTGAAGTTTCAAACTTCGTGTACTTTTCAAATACCCCATTTCAGCCATCATTCGAAAAACTACCTGCCCCATCTTTTTTTTACTCGATTCAGTCCAGTCATGGATCGCTGGATCCCGCTCCGCACATTCATTGAGAAAGTCCATCCATTGGTAATTTTCTAATTTTTCAGTATGGGTTTGATAAGCATCTTTTACCACACGGTCCATGAACTCCACTAATAATAGATTTCTCTCGAGTGCGGCACAAAACGCCACTTGAGTAGCGAGTTCTTCGTCGCCGTCCCGTAATGCCTTCCAAAATTCTGGCTCCATTCGATCCAGGCGCTTACGAATGGCCTGTGCATTCCGTTTGGCCGAAGCAGGACTTCGCTTTTGCAGCAAGTTCTCTACTCGAATAGCATGATCCCATTCTTCTGCTGTTGCTTCTTTCAGCATAAGATCTGCAATAACCCGGCTTTCCCTAACCATAAGCGAGCCCCCGGTTAAATCGCTATCGTAATGAAAGTTTTCCATATTTCCTTCTTTTTACGCGTTAGCTGAAAAAAGATAGGGGCTTATCTTCTTTAGATCAGATTCAAGTAGCTGAATTGGGTGCTTGAATTCATCATTGGCATCATCACGTGTAATTGCCGCCTGATAACGCTGCAAGGTGTAATGAGCCAATGCTTTTCTTACCGTTAACTGGAGTCTACCATCGGGCATTCCGTAATCTTTCTCTACCAATGCTTTCTGACCATCCTCTAGCTTATTATTGGGTATTAATGTAAGCGTTATCGTTTCCTGCCATTGGTTGTCTTCTAAACTAGATGGCACCGTTTGATCAGTCTGTTGCGGTGTTCTATCAATTCTGGATAGAAGGAAATCCCTGAAATCCTGGTTTTTGTGGCAATAGGCCCGAACATGCCAACGAAACCCAGAATAGATCAGTGTATGCGGGGAGATAACCCTCTCACTCCATACTGGATTAGACATAGACGCATATAATATCTTGATGCTTCCAGTATTGCGGCAGGCTTTAAGCACTTCGCGGACTACTTCCGGCCTTACAGTTCGATCTGGTAACTGAACTGAAGCCAGGTTAATTGTGGTTTCCAGGGTGATGGCCATCGAATCACTAGCGAGGCCGGAGACCATATCGAGATATTCGTTAATATGGCCTTTGGTTAATACTGGTCGAAATCCCGGTCTGGGTACATAAGCTTTCACTGCTGGGTCATGTACGAGTGAGTCCGGATTATGATTAACAATATATCGCTTGATATCGGTTGAGGCTTGTTGCCGACTGATTCCGAATCCATCCATAAGCTGGTTAGTAACCAGGCGTCCCTCCCAGTACGACAATAGCTCTATGGCTTTTAGCCTAAGCAACACCTCATGTTTCTCTATGCTCATTAGATGCTAGTCCAAATATTATGGCACCCATTTTGCCTTAGCTTTTACAATATGTAAATTATTAGTACAGTAAATATTCTTTACATTAGATGGAAGCTGGTCACGCAATATATATCTGTCGTAACAGTCCATATTCGCGCAGAAAAAGATAGTGCTTGATGTGTATGGTATGTTTAAGCGCCCGGCAAGATGCCTCACTTTAACAGGAGGCCTTGGAATCAAATTAATGAGCTTCTCTAATTCTTTTCAATATGGTTCTGATTGGTCATGATAGAGGTTCGCTGTTGTTTAGCGGATGCATCGTTAATACCGGTTATGTGGTCAAGGCGATTAGCCTTTTTTCAATCGACGTTTTGCGCGCGGGTGGCAGGCCAGATGAGTGGCTTTTAAGTGGCGCGCATTCAGGTGGGTATAAATCTCGGTGGTGGCGATATCGCTGTGTCCGAGCAGTGCCTGTACGGCTGGCAGATCACCGCTGGATTCCAGAAAATAGGTGGCGCTGGCATGACGTAACCGGTGAGGGGTTAGCGGGATATCGAGTCCGCATTGTCGTGCGTGTGTCGATAGCCGCCATTCGATCATGTTGACGGTAAAGCGACCGTCTTTGTCGGAGACAAACAGGGGTTGCGATGGGCCCGTGCTGTCGAGTCGCACTTTAAGATAGCGCTGAACCGCCCTCACCGCTTGCCGCCCGACCGGTAGATAACGGGTTTTGTTGCCCTTGCCGGTTACGATCACGTTACCTGTCTTCAAATCGATATCGTTGATATCGATGTTGATCAGCTCGCTCACTCGCAGCGCCGATGAATAGATTAACTCGAACATGGCTAAATTCCTGATAACCTCGACGCTATCGCCCCGACCGGGTTTGAGCAGGCGGTTCATGTCATCGATCGATGGGATGGGGCCCGGTAGCGGGCGTCCGGATTGTTTGGGTGGCGAGACCAGCCTTGCCGGATTGTGGTCAAGATGATCGCAATGCCTGAGTAGATAATCATAGAAGCAACGTATCGACGATAACATGGTCGCGATCGAGGCCGCTTTCAGGCTGCGACGGTAACAATATGAGAGATAGCGTTGCAGGTGATGAGCGGTGACCTGGTGCCAGTTGTCAACGCCTGGGTGTCCTGACAGAAAATCCCAGGCCCGATGCAGGACCGACTGGTGATTGGCGCAGGTAACGGGTGAGTATTGGCGCTCACAATATAAATAATGATGAAAAGTGTTGATCCAGTCCCTTGGAGAATGCATTGGTTATCCTGTCTGTTGGTTTAAACGCTTGGTAGATGGTGTTTGCGTGCTTAAGAAATCACTGTCGTCAAGGCATTCCCTGACGACTAACCCCTGGTCCAGGCACCAGGTGGATTGCATGAGAGTTAGCAGTTGCCCGGTAAAGCGACGAATATTGTCGGCACTTTGCGGCGCCGCGTTTATTTCATCGTCAACCCAACGTTGAAATTGCCCTTCAAAATCCAGTAGTGTAAAGACGATCAGCCCGGTTCTTTTGTGGAACAGTTTGGCGTAGGCGCTACGGATAAATTCCTGGTAAATATGATGTGCGAGATTGATTAATTGACTTTGTTCGACGCTCGCGCCGGTTGCGGCCGCCAGGAATGCCCGGTCAATTTTGTTGGCGCTGGCTACATAGACGATCATCCTGTCCTCCTAGATCCTGAACTGAATCTTTTGCATGAAATGATGCGTTTCCAGTGCGAGTATCTGCGTATAAATCAAGGTGCTGGCGATAGTTTTATGCCCCAGCCAGCCCTGCAGTACTTGTATCGATGGTATGCCCTGGATCACGGCGTTGATCGCAAATGAATGCCGGAAGGTATGCGGGGTGACGCTGATCAACGGTTGCAGATCGGCATCGAGGGCGGCGACGAAGCGTTTGATGCGCTTGATCGCGGCTGAGTAGGCAAAGACAAACAGCGGTTCGTTGTGTTTGATATTGCGCGCGCGGATGAAGCGTTTGAGCGATGCGATAAATTCATCATCACTGATCGGGATGTAGCGCGGTTTGGCCCTGCCCTGTCGGGGTTGCTTTTGTTTGAGCGTATTCACCGACACGTAAGGTTCGTCGGCGTCGAGCACGAAGTGCCGGGGTGTGAGAGTCAGGCACTCGCTGATTCGCGTACCGGTATGCCAGAGGATATTAATCAACTGGTAGGTGGTATCGTCGTAGCAGTGATTGAGCAGTTGCTGGACTTCCGGCAGGATCAGATACGGGGGTACTTCGGTGTGTTTGAGCACGGCGGCCCGTTGGCGTTGCATCCGCGTCCAGTCCACCTCGATGCTCACCTCGCGCATGGGTAGCAGATTAACTTCGGGTGCCGGGTAGGTTAAAAGCTTCATTTCAGGCGCGCCGCTGCGTGAATAATCACGGTGTTTACCTTGTTACGTCGAAAAAGATTCACGCTAAACGCCTGTTTTGCGGGGTTTCTACCCCGGATTTAGCACTGGATTGAACCATGCCTGGCAGCGGGTAGGGTTTTAAGCGGGTATCCCCTTTGACATAAAACGGGTGTTTCAGTGTCCCGATCTGGTTGATATCCAGACACTGGCGTGGGTAGTCATCGAGCAGCTTGATCACCTCGATGTCTCGCCCCAGGTGCCGGCCGGGATTAGCACAGACGATGAGACTGGCCTGGCGGCCAAGTTGCTGTAAGTGTCGGTTGTTGTCTTGCCCAATCGGCGCAGGATCGGCCAGCATGATACCGGGGTCTTTGCTACACAGCGCAAACAGGTTGGCCATATAAAAAGCCCCGTAGCCCAAACACGCCGTGAATTGCCAACATCGACTAATGGTTCGATCGTCGTCGTGCTCTTCGGCGGTCGACGGGTTCAGGCCGATGAAGCGCAGATACTCGGAGGTGTTCTGCCAGCGCCGCCAGAGGTTGTAGCGGTAGCGCCGGTCTGTTGAGAATTCGACCCCGGACGGTAGGCCGAATGCATCGTTGGTCACTTTATGGCCAGTCACGGCATGGCGCGCCATGGCATGGCTTGCCATCGCGCCTCAACAATGGCGTCGTCATTCATCACGCGCAGGCTGCTATAGCGACAGGGTAGCGGATCGGACTGACCTTCGGTGACGTAGTAAAACAGATCATCGGCGGTATAGGTTTGGCCGATGTTATGCAGCCTGAGCTGGATGGTCTGGTG
>CAXBMV010000287.1:0-4942 GCA_963976575.1 uncultured Gammaproteobacteria bacterium
TACCCAGTAGGTAATCGGCAGGTATTTTTTCAGGCCGCCCATCTTGCGGATATCCTGTTCATGGTGCATCGCGATGATCACCGATCCGGCGGCGAGGAAAAGCAGCGCCTTGAAGAAAGCGTGTGTCATCAGGTGAAATATAGCCGCCGAGTAGGCAGAAGCGCCCAGCGCCACGGTCATATAACCCAACTGGGACAGCGTCGAATAGGCCACTACGCGCTTGATATCGTTTTGCACTATACCGACCAGCCCCATGAAAAAGGCCGTGGTAGCACCGATCACCAGGACCACCGACAAGGCGGTTTCGGATAATTCGAACAGGGGCGACATGCGCGCCACCATGAAGATACCGGCGGTTACCATGGTGGCGGCATGGATGAGCGCGGATATCGGTGTCGGGCCTTCCATCGAATCGGGTAGCCAGACGTGCAGCGGTACCTGTGCCGACTTGCCCATGGCACCGACAAACAACAGGATACAGGCCAGCGTAATCACCGACCACTCGACGCCCGGGATAACCTGCATGGTTTCTCTGGCCATGCCGTCGGCACGGGCGAAAACTTCGACGTAATCCAGCGAACCGGTATACATCAACACTACCGCTATGCCTAAGAGGAAGCCGAAATCGCCGACACGGTTGACCAGAAAGGCCTTCAGGTTGGCGTAGATCGCAGTATCACGCGTGTACCAGAAACCGATCAGCAGGTAGGACACCAGTCCCACCGCTTCCCAGCCAAAGAATAGCTGCAGGAAGTTATTCGACATGACCAGCATCAGCATGGAAAAGGTAAACAGCGAAATGTAGCTGAAGAAACGCTGGTAGCCGGGGTCTTCATGCATATAACCGATGGTGTATATATGCACCATCAACGATACCGAGGTCACCACGACCATCATCAGTGCGCTGAGATTATCGATGAGGAATCCTACCTCAAAGCGGATACCGTCGCTGACCATCCAGGTATAAAGCATCTGGTTATAGATTGGCGCGCCGTCCATAGCGACATCCTTGAGTACGATCAGCGATAACAGAAACGAACTGCCAACACCCAATATGGTTACCCAGTGCGATGCGGCGCGTCCAATCTGCTTGCCAAAGAAGCCGGCGATCACCGCACCAAGTAATGATGTCAGCGGGATAGCGAGATATACGGATTCCATATTCATCCTTTCAACTCGTTGATATCGGCGACGTTGATAGAGCCGCGATTACGAAACAGGACAACCAGTATGGCCAGGCCAATGGCGGCCTCCGCGGCGGCAACCGTGAGGATAAAAAATACGAAAACCTGCCCGGCTAGGTCGTTCAGATAATGTGAAAAAGCGATGAAATTCAGGTTTACCGAGAGCAGCATCAATTCGATCGACATCAACAGGATGATGATGTTCTTTCGGTTGATCACGATCCCGGCAATGGAAATACTAAACAGTATCGCCGCGAGAATCAGGTAGTGGCTTAAGGAAATCGTCATGTCTGCTCCTCGCTGGACGGCATCTTCACAATGCGCAGTCTGTCTGCCTTGCGTACCTTGATTTGTTCCGACGGGCTTTGATACTTGGTCTTCGGGCGCTTGCGCATGGTCAGCGATATCGCCGCGATAATCGCCACCAGCAGAATCACCGCGGCAATTTCGAAGGCGAACACGTACTCGGTGTAGAGTACACCGCCCAGTGCCTTGGTATTGCTGTAATCCGCTGCCTTGGCGATCGGTTCGCTGGCTGCGTCTATGACAAATATGTCGCTGGTCACTACATTCAACATCAGTAGCAGCATAACAACGGCCACGCCCAGACCTAACGGCAGGTAACTGACAAAACCTTCACGCAGCCTGGCGACGTTGATATCCAGCATCATCACCACGAATATAAACAGCACCATGACCGCGCCGACATAAACCAGTACCAGGCTGATAGCGAGAAACTCGGCTTCAAGAGTGAGCCAGATGACCGCGCTGGTAAAAAAGGTCAGCACCAGAAACAGAACCGCGTGCACCGGATTTCTCACCGTCACCACGGCGGTGGCCGTGGTCACCGTGATCACCGCAAATACATAAAATATGATGGTTTCTATCATGATATTCCGTTAACGGTAGGGGGCATCGGCGGATCGATCGGCAGCAAGCTGGGCTTCGTACTTGTCGCCAATTTCGAGCAACTTTTCCTTGGTCATGATGTTTTCACCGCGGTTTTCGAAATGGTATTCGAAGATATTGGTTTCGACTATCGAGTCTACCGGGCAGGCTTCCTCGCAAAATCCGCAGTAAATACATTTGAACAGGTCTATGTCGTAACGCGTGGTTCGACGTGTGCCGTCGGCGCGCATTTCCGATTCGATGGTAATCGCCAGAGCTGGACAAACGGCCTCGCAGAGTTTGCAGGCGATGCATCGCTCTTCGCCATTGGCGTAACGACGCAGCGCGTGCAAACCGCGAAAACGCGGACTGATCGGGGTCTTTTCCTCAGGGTATTGAACGGTAATCTTTTTACGGAAAAAATAACGCCCGGTAACATTCATGCCCTTGAGTAACTCGAGGAAGAGAAAGCTTTTCAGGTAGTAATTGATTTTCGCAAACATAATATTAAACGAATAGCCCTACTTTGAAGTAAATGGCAACACCTTCTACCGCTAGCCAGAAGATGGTTACCGGCAGCAATACCTTCCAGCCAAGGCGCATGATCTGGTCGTAGCGATAACGCGGGAAAGTGGCGCGAAACCAGAGAAACAGCAACATGAAAAATGCGGTTTTACCAAATAACCAGCCTATGCTATCACCAATTAAATTCGGCCAGGGGCTGAGCCAGCCACCGAAAAAAAGCAACGAGCAGAGCATCGCGATGAGAATCATGTTGGCGTATTCGGCGAGGAAAAATACCGCAAAAGTCATACCCGAGTATTCGACATGGAAGCCGGCAACGATTTCTGACTCGCCCTCGGCAACATCGAAGGGTGCACGATTGGTTTCCGCGACACCGGATATCAGGTAGACAAAGAATAGCGGCAACAATGGCAGGACAAACCACTCACTCCAGCCGCCTGATTGTTTAGTGACAATCTCTCCGAGGTTCAGACTACCGCCAACCATTAACACGCCCACCAGGGCGAAGCCCATGGCTATCTCGTAGGCGACTATCTGCGCCGCCGAGCGCATCGCGCCGAGCAGCGCATACTTGGAATTGGAAGCCCAGCCGGCGATGATAACGCCGTAAACCCCCACCGAGGTCATCGCCAGTATGTACAGCAGTCCGGCGTTGATATTGCTGAATACGAGGGTTTCGTTAAAGGGTATTACCGCCCAGGCAGCCATCGCCGGGGCAAAGGTGATCACCGGGGCGATGATAAACAGGTAGCGGTTGGAATTGGTCGGGATGATGATTTCTTTGAACATCAACTTGAACATATCCGCAAAGGGCTGGAACAGTCCCTTGGGGCCAACTCGGTTCGGGCCCTTGCGAATCTGCATGTAGCCTATGACCTTGCGTTCCGCATAGGTGTAATAAGCCACTACGATGAAAAGCGGTAACAGGATGAGCAATGCCTTGGCGCCATTGAAAACGGTGTACTGCACGTATTCGTGCAGCCACTCCCAAATTCCGGTAAGAAACGCCATCACGACAGCTTCTCCAACTCCACATGAGCAAATGCGACACCGAGGTGCTTCACCGCATCTATGCCGCCGGGAATATAAACACAACCATCAGGAATGCCGTCATCTATGCGAAGGGGTAATACCGCAGTCGCATGGCCTTGTTTCACATGTACCTGTTCACATCCCAGTAGTTTTGACTTTTTCGCCTGCTTTTCATTCAACAACAGCGCATTTTGCGCTTTTGAAATCGGCGTGGCTTGCAGCGGCGCAGACTGGCGTGTCATTTCGTCGCTGGCATACAGGGGTATCAGGCTGATTTTTTGCAACGAAGTTGCCAGCTTCGGCAGTTCACTGCGCTCCGATTGCAGGCCACAGAGGTTACTCAGGCTGACATCGTGGCATAGTGCTTTTAACTCGTCCCTGACGGCCATCGAATCGGCATAGTCGAATTGACCGGGAACCAGAACCTGCCCTAACGCGGCGAGGATCTTCCAGCCCTGGCGACTGTCGCCGCTGGCTTTAAGACAACCTTTGAAACTTTGCCAGAGCCCTTCCACGTTGACGAAACTGCCCGAAGACTCGATCAGGCTGGCCAGAGGTAGCACCAGATCGGCCTGTTCGCGTAGAAATTCATTATCGAAGCAACTGATCGCGATAATGGTTTCGTTGTTATCTCGCAAACTGTCGCCACCGCGCAGATCGAGAGTCGGGTTGAGTGCAAAGTTGATCAACAGCCGATGCTTTGCCGACAGGATCTGCTGTGCGTTTTCACCGATGCTTTCGCTTGCGATAGCGGCAGCCGCACGATGCGGGGTAGCCCCGGCAAGACAGGCGCCGGCGCTATTGGCCGAAGTCGAAAGATACCCCAGGGTTGATTCGCTGAGACTGGTAATGGTTTCGCAAAGTTCCTGAATGAGCGAAAGATACGGGCTGGACAGGGCTTCCAGACCAACGATAACGGCCGTGTTGGCTAGCTGTAGCGATTTCGCAATGGCCCGGTGATCCGCCTCGACACTTACCGTCTTTAACATTTTTGTCAGGCGTGGCGACAGCTTGCTGCCAGACGATTCTGCGAGCGCGGCAACCAGCGCGGCAAGGTCATGCACCAGCTGCTCGGCAGAACCGTTAAGCTCGCGATGCAACTTGAAATTATACTGACCACCGATATGCCCGATCGAGGATACGCTGGCACCATTATTGATGACTGCCTTGCGTAAACGGTGCGAAATCATAGGCTGCTGATAACGCAGGTTAGCAGCGACGATTAACGCGCTATCGAGAGATTCCAGCGATTGCAGCGAACGCCCTAGCCAGGGCATAACTGCAGCAGCTTCCTGGGCGGAAAAATCGACCTG
>CAXBMV010000288.1:0-4918 GCA_963976575.1 uncultured Gammaproteobacteria bacterium
GAGGGTTACGCCACGGCCCAGCTGAACTGGGCATTTCATGCCAGTCTGGACCAGCTCGACAGGCTTAAACAGGCGCAGCAACGCGGGACCTTGAATGAAAAACTCTGGCAGCAGCTGCGTATCTGGCGCAATAAACAGTCGCTTTTTCAAGCCGCATTACAGCGTCTCTCAGCAGCTCAGATTGAGCGTTTGCTGCAAAGCTGTGCTACATTAGATCGCCTTGGAAAAGGGCAGCAGGACAGCGAATTTCCCGATCAGGACTGGAGCCAGATCGAATCACTGATTGTCACCTTTACGGCGACTAAATAACGCGGATACCGAAATGAGCGTGGCATTACAAAACGAACCTGGAATTGAACTGCAGCAGTATATGCTGCAAACCGGTGCGTCTGCCCGTATCGCTGCTGCAGAGTTGGCGCAGGCCGCGCCAGAACATAAAAACAAGGCCTTGTTGGCGATTGCCACGGAGCTGAAACAGCGTAGCGATTTCATTCTTCAGGAAAATAAAAAAGACCTGGATGACGGCAGGAAGAATCGATTGAGCGCGGCCTTGCTCGACCGCTTAAAACTGGATCATGAACGCATTGACGCGATGATTACCGGTTTACAGCAGGTCGCCGGCTTACCCGATCCGGTAGGTGAAATCAGTGAGTTGAATTACAGGCCATCGGGGATACAGGTAGGTAAAATGCGTGTTCCATTGGGTGTGATCGGTATTATTTACGAGTCGCGTCCGAACGTGACCGTCGATGCTGCGGCGCTATGCCTGAAGGCGGGCAATGCCAGTATCTTACGCGGTGGCAAGGAAGCGATTCACTCGAATCGCGCTATTTTTGCCTGTATTCAGGCCGGCCTTGAACAGGCGGGAATGGATAACAATGCGGTACAGGTCATCAATACCATCGATCGTGATGCCGTTGGCATGATGCTGAAGATGCAAGACAGTATCGACGTAATTATTCCGCGCGGCGGCAAGTCGCTGATACAGCGCGTTGCCGGGGAGTCTCTGATTCCGGTAATCAAGCACCTCGACGGGGTTTGCCATGTGTATATAGACGAGAGCGCCGACCTCGAGAAAGCCATTAATATTGCGGTTAATGCCAAGACTCGCCGTTATGGCGTATGTAACGCAATGGAAACATTGCTGGTGGCGAAACCCATGGTTGAGCTGGTGTTGCCCGAAATTGTTAGTCAACTGAAGCAGAAATCGGTGGAATTGCGCGGATGCCCGGCTTGCGTGGCCTTCGATGCGAGCAGCTTTGTGCCCGCCAGCGAAGAAGACTGGTCCAGCGAATACCTTGCAGCGGTACTCGCGGTCAGGGTAGTCGACGATATGCAACAGGCAATCGAACACATCAGTCAATATGGCTCGCAACATACCGACGCCATTGTCACTGAAAACTTTAGCCGCGGCCGCGAGTTTCTGCGTCGGGTAGATTCCAGTTCAGTGATGGTCAATGCATCTACCGCGTTTGCAGATGGTTTCGAATATGGTCTGGGTGCCGAGATCGGAATCAGCACCGACAAGCTACATGCGCGAGGCCCGGTAGGTCTGCAGGGACTTACCTCACAAAAATACATAGTGCTTGGGGACGGGCAGATACGCGATTGAAGCGGAATCATAGATGATAGGCATACTGGGTGGTACCTTCGACCCGATTCATAACGGACATGTGCAAATAGCCCGTCAGGTCATGCAGCAGTTGAAACTGAATGACCTGCAATTCATGCCTTGTGCAAGGCCGGTTCATCGCGCTCAACCCATGGCGTCGTCGGCGCAGCGGTTACGCATGATCGAGCTGGCTATAGCGAAAAGCCCGGGCTTTTCGGTGAACACCAGCGAACTGGATCGTGATACGCCTTCCTATACCGTTGATAGTTTGCGCGAATGTTCGACGGTTCCAGGTCGGGCAAAATTTTTGCTACTGGGTGCCGATGCTTATAACGGATTCCATAACTGGAAGCAGCCTGACGAAATTCTGGATCTGGCGCATCTGGTGGTTTGTTTGCGCCCCGGCGTGGAAATTGACAGAACCCGGTTTGCAGGTCACTGGATTGATTCAGCTTCGCAGCTGACATCTCGCTCCGCGGGTGCCATCCTCAAACTGGAAATCGAAGAATGCGATTGTTCTTCCAGCGCGATACGCGAGGCACTGGGAAACGGCGCGGTGAGGCATGAATGCCTTGCCCCGGCTGTGAATGATTATATTAACCTGAACCGCTTGTACCGGAGTAACTGTGACTGAGTCCATACCGCCCGCAATAAAACCCGAGTCTTTGAAACGGCTGACGATTGAAGCCCTTGAGGCACTCAAGGCAATCGACATAGTTGTCCTGGATGTACGCGACAGGGCCAGCTTTACCGATAGCATGATTTTTGCCAGTGGTACCTCCAGACGTCATGTCAAATCGATTGCGGAGTCAGTTGTCGAGGCTGCCAGCAAGTCGGGCAATCCGGCGATAGGTGTCGAAGGTGAGGATGTCGGAGAGTGGGTACTGGTAGATCTGGGTGATGTCATAGTTCACATCATGCTACCCGATGTGCGCCTTTTTTATGAGCTCGAGAAACTCTGGAGCGAAGGACCGGAAGAATCTGATTAAATGCAGATTCAGGTTATTGCCCTGGGTCAGAAAATGCCCGCCTGGGTTGAGCAGGCCTGTGCCGATTACCTGAAACGCCTGCCGCGCGAGTTACCCGTAGAGTTGGTGGAATTGCCATTGATGACGCGCAAATCGCGTGACTCGGTAGAGCGATTAAAATCGCAACAAGCCAGCGCTATCATGGAAAGGCTGGGAAGTAATTCGGTCAATATTGCACTCGACGAAACCGGCGAGCAATGGACTAGCCAGCAATGGTCGAAACAAATGCAGAACTGGATGTTCGAATATCCTCGCGTAAACCTGATCATTGGTGGCCCTGATGGTCTTGCCGATGAGTGCCGCAAGGCCTGTCATCACCTGGTGTCGCTGGGCCGCATGACCATGCCGCACGCATTGGTCAGGGTGGTTTTGATCGAGCAGATTTATCGTGCCTGGAGTATTCACAAGGGGCACCCCTATCATCGTGAATAACGGGAATGGGGTGAATCAGGCTATCATGCCGCAATGATTTATCTCGCTTCCAGATCACCGCGTCGCGCCGAATTGTTGCAGCAGATTGCTGTCGACTTTAGCGTCTTCAATATTGAAATCGACGAATCGGGCCTCCCCGGCGAAACTGCGGTCGATTATGTATGCCGCATGGCGCAGAGCAAGGCAAGGGAGGCTGCCAGGCAACTTGCGCCAGATAGGGAGGAGTTTGTGGTCCTTGGTGCCGATACTATAATTTCGCTCGATGGTGGTATTATTGGCAAACCATCCGACGAGCAGCACTGCCGTAGCATATTGCGGCAATTGTCTGCCAGACAGCACCATGTATTAAGCGCGGTTGTATTGGCTACGGCCAGCGAAATGACGATGCGCTTATCGCTGAATCGAGTCAGTTTTCGCGCACTTAACAGCGCAGAAATCGATGCCTATTCCGCGACAGCAGAGCCCTACGACAAGGCGGGGGCTTATGCAATTCAGGGCAGAGCGGCGATATTCATCGATCACCTTGAAGGAAGTTATTCGTCGGTAATGGGATTGCCGCTTTTTGAGACGGCCGAATTGTTAAGCCAGGCCAATATTGAGTTGTTTACACCATGACAATCAGCGAAGAAATACTAATAAATATTACCCCGCAGGAAACCCGGGTCGCGATCGTTGAAAACGGTGCCTTGCAGGAAGTCTGTATCGAGCGGCAGCGCAGCCGCGGCATCGTTGGAAATATATACAAGGGCAAGGTGAATCGGGTTCTACCCGGGATGGAGGCAGCCTTCGTCGACATAGGTCTGGAAAAGGCAGGGTTTCTGCATGTATCCGACATCGATTCCGGCAAAGTTAGTGATGATGGTGATGACGCCAACCATCGGCCGGCGATTAACGAGCTGTTACGCGAAGGGCAAACCCTGCTGGTACAGGTTGGCAAGGATCCGATGGGAACCAAGGGAGCACGCCTGACTACCAGCATATCGGTGCCCTCGCGCTACCTGGTGTACATGCCCAATTCTACGATGATCGGCATCTCGGTAAAAATCGAGGATGAAGTCGAACGCGAACGCCTGCGCCATTTGCTGGAAACCTGCCTCGGTGAAAATCAGACAGGGGGTTGCATTGTGCGCACGGCAGCAGAAGGAGTTGACGAGGAAGAATTGCAAAAAGATGCACGTTTCCTTACCAAACTATGGAACTCTTTGCTGGAATACTCCCAGACGCTGGAAGCGGGCAGCATCGTGCACGAGGATTTGCCCCTGTCTATTCGAACTCTGCGCGATATGGTGGGAAAGGAGACGAGTCTGGTTAGAGTCGATTCGCGCGAGTCTTTCCAGAAAATGTCCCAGTTTGCGATGCGTTACATGCCCGATCTGCCCGCCAGGATTGAGCATTATCCCGGCGAGCGACCCTTGTTCGATCTTTACAATATCGATGATGAATTACAGCGAGCCCTCGGGCGCCAGGTTGGACTCAAGTCGGGGGGCTACCTGATCATCGATCAGACCGAAGCCATGACCACGATCGATATCAACACCGGTGCTTTCGTTGGTCATCAAAATCTCGAGGAAACCATATTCAAGACCAACATGGAGGCATCGCAGGCGATAGCTCGACAACTGCGATTGCGTAACCTCGGTGGCATTATCATTATCGATTTTATCGATATGGAACACGATGATCACAAGCGTCAGGTGATCAAATCGCTGGAAAAATATCTCGACAAGGATCATGCCAAAACCCAGGTCTGCGAAGTGTCGCCGCTGGGCCTGGTAGAAATGACGCGCAAGCGCACCCGCGAAAGTCTCGAGCACATACTTTGCGAAGCCTGCAAGGTTTGTCACGG
>CAXBMV010000289.1:0-4916 GCA_963976575.1 uncultured Gammaproteobacteria bacterium
CCGTCGGGCTTTCGGCACCTGCGGATCCACGATCTGCGGCATACCTTCGCGCGGCGGGTTGGAGCAACGAAGACCGAAAATACTTGTTGGGGCACAAGAATGGCGACATAACGACCCACTACAGCCGGGTCGAGATCGACCATTTACGTGAGATCGTGGCGTCATTTACGCGACCAATCTCCTACAATTCGCCTACATTGAAGGCGGTCGGATATTAAAAGTGACGCCAAGTCATTGAAAAAATGGTGGCTACGCCCTGATTTGAACAGGGGACCCCATCATTATGAGTATGGCGAAGCATTTTAAACTAACTATTTATCAATAACTTACCGGGGCACTCGTTGCAGGATTATCCCCACAGAGCATAACTAAGCACAACTGGTGCCCACAAAATGCCCACATGCTTCATTCGAATCACGGCTTTCGCTTTATCGTCTCTCTCGGCATTTACGACGACGGCGGTATTAATTTGGTGAGATATGCAGGCTAGGCCACTTCAAATAATGCCGCTGCACCCATTCCCCCACCAACACACATAGACACCACGATGTACTTCGCGCCGCGGCGTTTGCCTTCGATCAGAATATGTCCGGTCTGGCGAGCACCCGTCATGCCATACGGATGACCGATTGATATTGCACCGCCGTTGACATTGAAGATTTCATTGTCGATGCCAAGCTTGTCCCGGCAGTAAATCGTCTGACAGGCGAATGCTTCATTGATTTCCCACAGGTCGATGTCATCCATTTTCAGGCCGGTTCGCTCAAGTAACTTTGGAATCGCATAGATCGGGCCGATACCCATTTCCTCGGGCGCGTTGCCTGCAACCGCCATGCCCCGGTAAATTCCCAGAGCCCCGAGCCCGCGTTTCTCGGCAAGATTGGCTTCCATCAGCACGCAGGCTGAGGCGCCGTCCGACAACTGGCTTGCGTTACCGGCGGTCACACTGCCGCCCTCTATCACAGGATTAAGAGACGCCAGGCCGTCGAGCGTTGTCTGGGGTCGATTGCCTTCATCTTTGGATAGCGTGGTTTCCTGGTAACTAATCTCGCCCGTTTCCCTGTCTTTGATCAGGCGTGTGGCTTCGATAGGCACGATTTCTTCATCGAACCTGCCTGCTTCCTGGGCGGTCGCCGTGCGCAATTGAGATTGTAAAGCGTACTCGTCTTGCGCCTCGCGGCTAATGTTGAGTTTCCTGATGACATTCTCCGCGGTCAGTAACATCGGCATGTAGGCGTGTTCTGCCTTTTCGATGACTTCAGGATCTTTCTCGTCACCCACCCACTGCAGATACTGATTTTGTACCGCGGAGATATTGTCCTGCCCGCCTGCAACGACAGTATCCATGCCATCGACGATAATTTGCTTGGCGGCCGCGGCTATCGCCATCAGTCCGGAAGAGCATTGACGATCGATAGTTTGCCCAGCCACCGAATAGGGCAATCCCGCCGCTATCGATGCATTACGCGCAATGTTCATCCCTGCAGTCCCCGCATTCAGCACCGACCCAATGATGACATCGTCGATCGCATCGAGCGGCACACCGGCTCGTTCGACCGCATGACGAATCGCATGCGCGGTCAGGGTGGGTGACTTGATGTTATTGAGAGAACCTTTGAAGGCGAGCCCAATCGGCGTGCGTGCCGTTGACACGATCACTGCATCTTTCATGGTGTTTCCTGGTTAGTGGTTCGAGGGTGGGATAAATTCGGCCAGTTTCATCTGGTCGCCGGCCAGCTTTTCGAGCAACGGGGCCGGCTTAAACCACATTTCACCATAGGCGCCCAGCGCTTCGCGATAATGATTCATACCGGCCAAAACGATATCGAGCCCGGCCTCGTCGGCATACTGCAACGGGCCACCTCGCCAGGCCGGGAAACCATAACCGTTGGCCCAGATAAGATCACAATCTCCTGAGCGATATGCGATGCCCTCATCGAGAATCTGCATACCTTCGTTGATAAGCGGATAGAGACAACGCTCCAGTATTTCCTGATCTGAAATCTGGCGGCGCTGTATTCCGTGTTCCTTGGCAAGTTGTTCGCACAGGGTGATCACTTCCGGGTCGTTTTTCTTTTCACGCCCCTCATAAAAGTAACTACCGCGCCCGGTTTTTTGACCGTAGCGTCCCAATTCGAAGAGCTTGTCCTGAATGGCCTGATATGTCTGGTCGTGGGAAATGGCATCGCGCCTTGATTCTCGTACGCGATAGCTGACATCAACCCCGGCAAGATCAGAGACTGAAACAATGCCCATCGCCATTCCAAATCCGGTCAGTACATTATCTACCTGCTCCGGTGATGCGCCTTCGAGGAGAAGCCTGGAGCCTTCGCGAAAATAGGGTTCGAGCATACGGTTGCCGACAAAGCCATAACAGACGCCAACCACAACGGGTAATTTGCGGATACGTTTGCCGAAAGCGAGCGACGATGTAATTACATCAGCACTGGTCTTTTCGCCACGCACGATTTCAAGCAGGCGCATGATATTGGCCGGACTGAAAAAATGCAGCCCGATCACATCAGCGGGTCTCCCGGTAAAACCCGCAATCGTATTCAAATCGAGGGTCGATGTATTCGATGCGAGAATCGCGCCCTGCTTGCAGGCCCGGTCGAGTTGCTCGAACACTTCTTTCTTGATTGCGAGGTCTTCGAAGACGGCTTCGATAACCAGATCAGCGCCATCAAGATCAGCATAGTCCAGCGTTCCGGTAACGGCGCTCTTGCATTGCTGTGCCCTCGATTCATTGATGCGGCCCTTTTCAACCATCCGGTCGTAATGTTTTTGCAGGTTACCCAGACCTCTGTCCAGCGCCTCTGCACTCATCTCTAGAATAATCACATCAAAACAGGCATCGAGACAGGCGATGGCAATGCCGATACCCATGGTGCCCGCACCAACCACCGCAACCGATTCAATTACGCGAAGCGGCGTGTCACTCGTTACGCCTGGAATCTTATGCGCCTCGCGCTCGGCAAAAAACAGATGTATTAAAGCCCGGGCTTGCGGGGTTTGTAGCAGATTGTCAAAGGCCTCGACATCCGCCTCCAGGGCATCCGCGAACGGCATCGTAATCGAACGCTGGAGCGATTGAATACAGAACTCCGGCGCTACCTGGCCTGCTGTTTTTTGTGCAATGGCGCTTCGGGTCTGGTCAAAGAAATCGCCATCGATACTTGACTGATCGACAACGATATTAGCGCAATTTCGAAGTGACGCATCGGTGGCAACAAGCTCTCCGGCGTATTCCAGCGCGGCACCGAGCAGATCGGCATCTGCGCTCGCCAATCGATCTACCAGTCCGTGATCCCGCGCCTGTTGGGATGAAATCGGATTGCCTGAAAGAGTCATATCCATCGCCAGCGGCAGGTCTGCGATTCGGGGCAAGCGCTGTGTACCCCCCGCACCGGGGAACAACCCCAGTTTAATTTCGGGCAGGCCCATTTTTGTCGATTCGAGTGCGATACGATAATCGCAGCCGAGCGCAAGCTCCAGCCCACCACCCATCGCGGTGCCATTAATCGCGGCAATGACCAGCTTGGGCGCATTTTCGAAGGCATTGATAACCTCCGGCAAATTCGGGGCATTAAAGAGTTTTCCGGTTTTGAATTCCTTTATGTCGGCGCCGCCACAAAATAATGGCAGATCCGATGCGATAACAATGGCTTTTACCTGATCATCATCAATGGCACGTTGTAAATGGTCGATCAGTGATTGACGCATCTGCAGGCCGAGCGCATTGACCGGCGCAGCACTCATAACAATGGCGGCAACTCCGCCTGCAGTCTGGTAATTAATCATGGCTGTTTCTATGAGGGTTGGAGGGTGTTTTGTGTATTCGCCAGTTGCGCTTCGATTTCCTGCCAGTCATCCGCCGGCACAACCCGGCAAAGACTGTTGACGTTACTGGTCCAGCTATACACTGATAAAAAAGACTGCTCGTAGGTTCTCATGGCATGGGCCATGCTTTCGGGATTCCAGATCAGACTTCCGGCACCAAAGTCCTGCCAACACCCCTTGTCGAAGCGCCATCCACATGGCCCGGTCAGATTAAAATAGAGCTCTGGAGCGGCATGATCATGGTCCCGATAAAGCGTCGCCGGCGGCAGCATAAATAACCCGAGACTGAAGTCATCGTCTGGGAATACGCAACCGTTAGGGCCAATCAATTCAGTGTGCATATTTCCATCAAGGTAGGCTTGACCAACATCGGCTTCTTCCGGGTAGAACAATCCATAATCTATTCGCCAGGTCAGTCGGTTTCGGGCTAGCCTGATTTGATCTGCCAGTGGCTGCAGCAAGGGATCATTAATGCCTTCAATTGATCGATCCAGTAAAACTTCGCGGCCCGGCGGTAAAACCGGATTTTCTTCCACGGCCAAATGAGTATTATCGAGATGTCGTTTTAGCCCTGCCAGCACTTCGACAACACCTGGTGAACGAGACTCACGTTGCCGCAACTGTTCCTGAATGAGGCGCAGCAAACCAATTGAAACCGATTCTTTTTGCACTAGCTGTTATCTCCATAGATGATGCGCAAGACTTTCTTGTCCATTTTTCCGACACTTGTTTTGGGCAGATCATCGACAAAGACGATGCGTTCCGGTATTGCCCATTTTGACAATCGCCCTCCTGTGACCTCGGCTTCAACGGCCGACCGGATATCCACTTCTACTAGCGCCTGATCAGCTTTTACTATTACAACCATAGGACGTTCACCCCATCGCAGGTCAGCAATTCCAAATGCTGCCACCTCCGCAACACCGTCGCAACGCGAGATAATATCTTCGAGTTCAAGCGAAGATATCCATTCGCCACCGGACTTGATCACATCTTTCATGCGGTCGGTTATATGCAGTGACCCTTCATCATCAATGTAGCCTACGTCTCCGGTGTGCAAATAACCGCCATCCCAT
>CAXBMV010000290.1:0-4914 GCA_963976575.1 uncultured Gammaproteobacteria bacterium
CGATTACCGCATAATCACGAAACGATTAGTCTGGAACGTAGCAACTGGTCTATACCGGATTCATTGCCTTACCCGCAATCGAGCCTGGTACCTTTCATGGCCGGCGAAACCCTGCACTGGAAACTAGCCACGAATGTCTGAAACCATTCCTATGGCTCAACGTTTCAGGGGATTCTTGCCGGTAGTGGTCGACGTGGAAACCGGAGGCTTTAACGAGGCCACCGATGCATTGCTGCAAATTGCCGCGGTACTGCTCGACTTTGACGAAGACGGCCGCTTATATTGCCGCGAAACTCTCTCCTGTCACGTCAATCCTTTTGCAGGTGCCAACCTCAATCCAAAATCGATGGAAATCAATGGCATCGATGTAGACCATCCATTTCGCTTTGCCATAGATGAAAAGCTGGCCCTGCCGAAAATATTCAAACCGGTGCGCGAAGCACTGAAGGAACAAGGCTGTAACAAAGCCATACTGGTAGGACACAACGCCCACTTCGATTTGAAATTTCTCAATGCCGCAGCACAGCGGTGTGGCATAAAGCGTAATCCCTTCCACCCTTTCAGTACTTTCGACACAGTCTCGCTAGCAGGGTTGGTCTATGGTCAGACAGTGCTCGCCCGCTCGCTACAAAGCGCCGGATTCGAGTGGGATACAGCCGAAGCGCACTCGGCAATCTATGATGCCGAAATGACCGCCGAGCTTTTTTGCAAGATCGTTAACGGCGTTGCATTTGTGCAGCCATAGGCCAAAAATTCATCTATACTCTGCGCCATCTCATCTCATTAGACCTCAGCTATTTTGCGCAAAGAAGACCTCTCAATCATCGTCGTAGACGACCTCCAGTTTAGCCGGGAAGTCGTTAAATCCGGTCTTGGCAAATCGGGGTTCACGGATGTTCGAACCGCATCCTCGGCCGACGAGGCTCTATATTTACTCAATCAGCGGCGCGCCCATGTGGTGCTGGCCGATTTCTGGATGCCGGGAATGAATGGCCTTGAAATGACCGACCTGATTCGACGCTGGGATGAAAACAATGACCGCTACACCGGTATAGTGTTGATTACTGCTGAAGATACAACTTCCAGCATCGTCGTAGCCTTTGACCGTGGTGTTGACGACTTCATTTCCAAGTCGGCCAACCAATTTGAGCTGGCCGCCAGGGTATTCGGCGCGGGACGTAATGCCTTCCAGCAAAATGAATTACGC
The DNA here is from genome assembly GCA_963976575.1 of uncultured Gammaproteobacteria bacterium. Taxonomy (GTDB): domain Bacteria; phylum Pseudomonadota; class Gammaproteobacteria. The sequence goes on from CAXBMV010000290.1 coordinate 1,208, forward strand.
GAGCGCATGCGTTCGCTGAGCAGCCAGTTTATGCGGGTTAAGCAATATAGCCTGCAAGACCCTGAGACCAGCCTGCCGAATCGTGCGCAACTGGAATTGCATATCGAGTCGCTGATCGAACATTGCAACACCCGCGGTGGTGGCCTGGGCGTAGGATTGATCGAAGTGAATTCCAGCGGACAGGCGCTACGCCTGGGTACGCTGAAAACCATCGCTAATTCGATACAATTATCCCTGCGACCCATGGACATGGTATCGCGTTATAACATCAACACTTTCGCGGTATCGGTGCAATATGCTGACCCGGATGCATTCAACCCCGAGTTATTCCAGCGCTTGATTCACAATATAAAACGCCACACCATGCAAACCAGCGATGAGGGGAAGCGCCTGCAAATTACCGTGGGAGTCTGGCATGGCCATAACCTTGATCCGGCACCTAGCGTGTCGGAAATTATCAGTTTTGCCCACCAGGCTAGCGAACCGATTCAGTAAGCTATTCGCAGGAAAAAAGCCCCGCCTGACGGGGCTTTTTTTATTGAACTGCCTTAACTGGCTTTTTTGCTCAAGGCTTGCTGAGCAAGTTTTTCCAAATCCCCGGAACGATGCATCTCCAGAGTAATATCGCAACCGCCAATCAGCTCGCCATCAACATAAACCTGCGGAAAAGTCGGCCAGTCGGCAAACCTGGGCAGATTCTGAAAAATTTCCGGATCGGAAAGTACATTGACAAAGGCAAACTCTATGCCAAGAGATTTCAGCGCTTCTGCGGTTTTGCTGGAGAACCCACATTGGGGTAACTGCGGTGTTCCCTTCATGTAGATAATGACCGGATGACTATCGACCTGCTGCTTAATACGTTCAAGAACGTCCATTCAGTACCTCAAATAATAACTGAGTAAATTAGTGGGTTATTATGATAACCGTTTTTACTGCTTAGTCCAGATGATTTTGCAACCAATACTCGAGCAATGCACTATGCCAGAGCTTGCTACCGTTTAGTCGCGTGAAATGCTGTTCAGGCTCATCCAGCAAGCGATCGATATAGCTGCGATTAAACAGGCCCCGTTGTCGACTTTTCTGGCTATTCAGCGTATCCGCCATGAACTGGTAAAAATCCCCGCGCACAAATTTCAACGCAGGCATTGGGAAATACCCCTTGGGCCTGTCGATTACCGCGTCAGGAATCAATCCCCTGGCGATTTCCTTGAGCAAGCCCTTACCGTCATGCTTTAACTTGTGCTCCTCGGGGCAGGAAGCGGCAAGTTCGACAAGGTAGTGATCCAGAAAGGGAACTCTTGCTTCCAGGCCCCAGGCCATGGTCATGTTATCGACCCGCTTCACCGGATCATCAACTACCAGCGTGGTCACATCGAATCGCAGTACCGCGTCGAGAAAGCTATCGGCCTGATCAGTATTCAAATGCTCCTCGATCAGTGCCGAGGTATGGTCTTCTCCGCGAAATTCGGGCGCCACCGTGTCACAAAACTCGGCATGATCACGATCCACATAATGGCTGGAAAAGCGTTGCAGGGCACTGCCCTGCGCCTCCTGCATACGCTTATACCAGAAGTAACCGGCGAAAACCTCGTCGGCTCCCTGCCCGCTTTGCACCACCTTCACCGACCTGGATACCTGTTCAGAAAGCAGATAAAAAGCTATCGCATCCTGTCCAAACATGGGTTCGGCCATCGCCATGACGGCTTCTGGAAGTCGTGTCAGTACCTCGGAGTTGGGAATCAGAAACTTTTGGTGGTCGGTAGCATAGCGTTCGGCAACCGCATCGGAGAATTCAAATTCATTACCTCTTTCTTCGGGTTGATCTTCAAAGCCTATGCTGAATGTACGAATATCTGACTGCCCTGCCTCGGCAAGCAAGGCCACCAGCAGGCTCGAGTCCAGTCCGCCGGAAAGCAAAACGCCAACCGGTACGTCGGCAATACTGATCCGCTTTTTTACCGCCTGTAGCAAGGAATCGTGAATCGCCTCGTTCCAGTCCTGTGCCGTCATAATGGCGGATGGTCGTTTCGCCGTAAGCGACCAGTAGCGCGCCTCCGACAGATTACCCTGGGGAGTCACTGTCATATGGTAGGCAGGGCGGCATTTACGTATCGATTTCATCAGCGTACGCGGCGCGGGCACCACCGCGTGCAGGCTGAGCTGGTGATGCAGACCCACCGCGTCTATATCGCGCTCAAACAGACCCGTAGCAAGTAGCGCCTGAGGATTCGAGGCAAAGTAAAATCCTTCTTTGCAGCGCGCATAATATAGCGGCTTGATACCCATCCGATCACGCGCCAGAAACAGAGACTGGCGCTGACTGTCCCAGATGGCGAAGGCAAACATGCCGTGCAGTTTTTCAACCGAGGCTTCACCCCAGCAGGCAAATGCATTCAGTATAACCTCGGTGTCGCTATGCGAATTGAACGCAAAACCCTTGTCGATTAACTGCTGGCGTAGTTCAGGGTAATTGTAAATCGTTCCGTTAAATACGATCGTATATCTTTCGCTAGTGTCCAGCATCGGTTGATGCCCGAGTGGCGACAAATCGATAATCGCCAGACGCCTGTGACCCAGCATAACCGGCCCCTGAAAAAACTCGCCGCTGTCATCGGGGCCACGACGCGCCACCCTCTCCGACATCTTCGTCGCATGCTCGGGATTGATCGCATTAGCAGTGAAACTCAGGGCACCAAACAAACCGCACATAAAACCTCATCTCGGTAAATTTAAAATCATCAAATTCAACGGCGCTGACGCATTGCACCCCACAGGGAAAGTACTTATACTGCGCCGCGTACAGCGAGCATGGGCACTATCAAACAGCCGAATCTCGTATTCTAAACGTTTAATTTCGGGAGTCATCAATGAATCCGTTAAAATCAGTAACTGGCACCATCGTATCCGGTGTGGTCCTCGCCGCCATCGTAATGGCAATATTCGCCGATGGCAGTACCAATCCTATCGAATGGACGGTCTGGTTTCACGTGCTTGCCGGTGTAACCTGGATTGGATTACTTTACTACTTCAATTTCATCCAGGTGCCTGCCGTTGCCAAGGCCTTGTCGGAAGTTGAAGGAGGCGGCCCTGGTGCCGCGGCGATCAACAAGTATGTAGCGCCGCCGGCTCTGCTCTGGTTTCGCTGGGCGTCCGTGGCCACATGGTTATCGGGTGCGGCAATTCTGATGAAAATGGGCATATTCGCCGATGCCTTCCTGTTTCAGAACGGCATGGGAACCATCGGTATCGGTGCCTGGTTAGGTACCATTATGTTATTTAACGTTTGGGTATTGATCTGGCCGAATCAAAAGAAAATTCTCGGCCTGGACGGAAAAACCCACGAAGCCGACGTCATCGCCGGTGCGAAAAAAGTTGCACTCATGGCGTCGCGCGCCAATACCGCCATGTCAATACCGATGCTGCTGTCGATGACCGCTTTTGCACACGGTGGCTTCCCCTTCTAGCAGGGACTGAAAACGACAGTAAAAGCCCCGTCAAAGCGGGGCTTTTTTTTGTCTGAAATATAACTTGAATTCGGCGCGAATCACTGTATGTTTGAGCGTTTTTTCACGCCCAGAATACATGTCTAATCATCTCGTCACTGCTTACCAGTCGCTGCCCGTCAGTTTTTCCCGAGGCGAAGGCATTTACCTGTGGGACCAGAACGGGCGCAAATATCTGGATGCGCTTAGCGGCATATCCGTAAC
>CAXBMV010000291.1:0-4910 GCA_963976575.1 uncultured Gammaproteobacteria bacterium
ATCGAATTCGGCCAGGGGTCCGCCGACGCAGCCGGAGGTAGAATAGCGCCCACCCTGGCGTAGCGCCTTGATCAGCGGCATGAACATCGGCGCGCCGACAAGGTCGAGAGCGATGTCCACCGCAGCACCCGCGGCCTCACGGATGGCAGCTTCGAGATCGGGTTCATTACGGTCAATGACGATGGCAGCGCCAAGCTGCTGGAGAAATGCAGCCTTGGCAGAGGATGCCACGGCGATGATACGACAACCCCTCAAACGACAAACCTGTATGGCGGCCGACCCGACACCACCCGAGGCACCGGTGATGACCACGGTTTCACCCGGACGCGGCGCGCTACGCTGGACGAGATTCTCGGCTGTGCCGTAAGCGCAGGGAAAAGTGGCCAGTTCGGCGTCGGTCATGGCCGTCTGCACGCGGATAGCGTTATCGCTGCGGACGCTGGTGTATTCGGCAAAGCCACCGTTGCATTCGCTACCGAAATAAGTCGATTTTTTCGGATTCAACCAATCGCCATGCGCCAGCAACCAGGGGTCGATCAGGATACGTTCGCCCATCCGATCAGGATCAACCGCTTCGCCGACGGCTACGATCTCGCCGGCGACATCGGCGCCCTGGATAAGTGGAAAATGCAGAGAGCGGCCACCCCAGCTGCCGTCCTCAGCTTCTGCGCCAGCAAAACCATCGACCGCAGCTTCGCCGATTGCGCTGCTGACAGCCCCGGAATACCAGGCCGTGCGCGTATTGATGTCGGTATTGTTGAGCCCGCAGGCGCCAACCTTCACCAACACTTCACCGATTCCGGGCACAGGTGTCGGGACTTCGCTATAGACGAGCCTGTCAAAACCGCCATGGCCGGTGAGCAGCATGGCCTGCATGGTTTCGGGGATCATTGCAGCCTCATTCGCAGCGATCTTGCACCCGCTGACAGGTTCATGCCGGGCCCCCGGCGGGCGCGGCGGCGCGCAATCGATACTGATGCAAGTGCTGGTAATGCGGCATCATTTTTTCGTAGACGCTTTTCACCCGGTCGGGCATGTCATCGATTGCGACGTACTGGCTGCGCGCCTGCGCCTTCAACCCATCCGAGTCGCGCAGGTTGGCGTGGAAGGAGCCGCCGTCCCACCAGCTCACTTCATCTCTCGCCCCTGGCTCCCAGCGCAGCGCGGATTCGATGAAGGGAATCCCCACGGCTGCGCACCAGGCCTCGACCAGGCTGGCCGGGTTCTCGAGCATGTCGTCGCTATCGATCACCGGCGGGGCTGAGCCCAGCCTGTCGGCCACCCTGTCGAACAGCTGCCGCTGTTCGGGAAAACCGACTTCCTTTTCGTGAAAATCGGGCCACCTGTGGTACATCGACGTGATGGTCTTGGCCGGGTCGCGGATCAGGAAGGAATGGGTGAACATCGATAGCAAGCCATGATCCCAGATCTGCTCGATGTAATGGGGAAAATCCTTGGAAAAGACAGGGCCCTTGCTCGCAGCGGCTTTGAGCGTCTCGGTCACGCTGTCGAGAGTAAGACCCGGCGTGCGTTTCGAGTCTGCTGTCAAACGCGGCCATAGCGGGTCTTCGCCCTGGTACCAGGCTTCGCCGTAGGGTTCGTGGAAACATTGCATGTCACCGCGCTGGCGCATCATCCATTCGAATGCGGTTGAGGTGGATCGCGGTACGGCCCATAGCGCTAGAATTGTATTCATCGGCTTTAACCTTTTAACGAGCTCAGCAAGCTACCCTGATCGCTGACCGGAGCAATGTCGAGGGTTTTGAAAATTCGCCAGTAAAGCGCATTGTCGTGGCTGATTAAGGGTTTGCCGAGCATCGCCTCGAGCTCGACTTCCAGCTGCACCGGCCGCTGCGCCTGGCCGTCCGGTCCGGAGCGGAAGTTGCACATGCCGTTGATCAGGTAGGCATCCACCTGCGGCGCCTGTTCGGCCACGTACTGGAAGCTTTTGCGGGCAAGGTCGCCATCGAAACACCAGATACAGGCGTTAATTTCTTCCTGTGTATCGAACCAGCCCTGGTCGTGAAAATTACCCGCCCAGACCACGTCGAAACCGGCTTCCCTGAGAAAACCTACCGTCCCCTGCCACCAGTCGGGATGGTGGTAGGCGGCATTCAGCGCAACCTTTTCGATATTGCGGTCGCGCAGCGCTTCGACCATCGCGTAGCCTGCCATATGGAAAGGCGTCTGGTACTTGTCGCTGAGCATTTCGCAATGGCTGCGGATACCCTCGACGCCGAGGCCGCTGGCATGCACCCAGTTCGAGCCAACCTGGCCACAGACATCGACGCCGTTATTCGCCATGCATTCGACAAATTCTTCCAGCAAGCCGAAATTCTGTTTGCGCTGGTTGAGCCTGTGGGCGTAATCCGGCACATGTAACATGCGACCGTGTACGCCGACGCTGGCCGGCGACATCCTGAGGAAATCCGATGGCGCCGCATCGTAGTCGTGCGGAGGACAGGTGAAGCCGACCTGGTGCGGAAACAACTTGTTGCGCGGGTTAGCCCAGTGGGCAGGTTTCTGATAGTCGTTCATGTTGTCCCCCGTTATTTCAATTTAGATAGACTTTACGAGTGTATAACCCCCTAGTAAACTGCCTTTTTCTCATGTGTGGCATATCAGAATTGATATGGTAAAAATGAAGTATCGCGTCCCTTCCATCAGCGCCCTGTGCGCTTTCGAGGCTTCCGCCCGACACTTGAATTTCAGTCGCGCCGCCGACGAACTGCATACTTCCCAATCGGCAATAAGCCGGCATATCAGCGATCTCGAATCGCGTCTCGATGTCAGCCTGTTCATCCGCAGCAGGAAACAGCACCGACTCACCGAGCAAGGCGAACATTTTTACCGGGCCGTCGTTTCCGGGCTGGATAGCGTGCAAACCTCGATCAATGCGATCAGCGGCTGGTCCAGCGAAAACGAATTGACCATTTCCTGTACCCATGAAATCTCGCATCTCTATCTGATGCCGCGTTTCGAGGCACTGAGAGAGGCGGTCGGAGACCAGGTACAGATCCGTATCATGACCAACGAATATGGCAGCATCCCCGACTCCCTGAATCCCCGAGTCGACCTGGTATTCAGCTACAAGGCGGAAAGTTTGAATAGCGATACCACATCGGTGGTTTTTACCGAGGCGGTATGCCCGGTGTGCAGTCCTGATTTTCTGCACAAGCATCGGCAGCTGCTTGACGGCCCGGTTTCAAACTGGTCCGCGTTGCCCTTCCTGCAATTAACCAAACCGAATAAGGGGTGGGCTAGCTGGGAAGACTGGTTTCAGCGCAGCGGTTTGCCGGCAGCGCCGCTGACCTACACGCGCTACGACAATTATGTCTATTTGCTCGAAGCCGCCGCGGCCGGACGCGGCCTGGCGCTTGGCTGGCGCGGACTGATAGAAAGATACCTGGACGATGGCAGCCTGGCGACTGTGGGCGAGGATTACGTGCAAACCGACAATGCATTGCACGCGCTGCTGACAGCCTCGGGGCAGACAAAGCAGGCGGCCTTGAAATGCCTTAGATATCTCGCTGAACAGGCCAGTTCGCCGCTACAAGGGAACGGCTAGATCTATTCAGCCCTCGCATGACCCGTTTCTTATTTATCCGAAAATAGAAACCCCGGGGGGCAGATTTAAATCTGCCCCCGATGCTTCCATATCCGTCGCCTTCTGCTAGGATCGGTTTTTTCTCAATGATTGCGATTCCTGCCCCATGCCACCGACAAATTTCCCGGTCACACCGGTAGAACAAAGCCGCCTGCCCGGGGTCGATTTTGACCAGCTCGGTTTCGGCGCGGTCTTCGCCGACCACATGTTCAGCATGCATTACCAGGACGGCGCCTGGCAGCCGGGTGAAATCCACCCCTATGGCCCGATTGCGATCGAGCCCGGCGTTGCCATGCTGCATTACGGCCAAACCGTGTTCGATGGCTACAAGGCATTTCGCGGCGTAGATGGTGAGGCGCGTATTTTTCGCCCGGAAATGAACGCAAGCCGACTGTACAATTCCTGCCAGCGGCTGTGCATACCGATCATGCCGCTGGATGAACTCAGCGACATCATGATCCAGGCGACACGCGAACTGGTCGCGCTGGATCACGCCTGGCTGCCGTCGCAAGCGGGGCAATCGCTCTATATCCGCCCCCTGATCATCGGCACCGAACCGACGCTCGAAGTACGCGCAGCGAACCGATACCATTTCATGATCATGACGTCGCCGGTAGGCAGTTATTTCACCAATCTACAAAAAGGCGTGTCGCTGCGCGTCGAAGAAAGCTATACCCGCGCCGCCAACATCGGTGGACTGGGCGCGGCCAAGACCGCTGCCAATTACGCTGCCAGCCTGTTGCCCGCGTTCGAGAGCCGGCAGCAGGGTTTCGACCAGGTTCTCTGGCTGGACAGCAACGAGCACCGCTTCATCGAAGAAGTCGGCGCAATGAACATCTTCTTCAAGATTGCTGGCGAAGTGATTACACCGCCGCTGGGCGGTTCCATCCTGCCTGGCATAGTGCGCGACAGCGTGCTCACCCTGCTGCGCGAATGGGGAGTACCGACAACAGAGCGCCCGATCGAGATAGACGAACTGGTCGCCGCATTTGGCAAGGGTGAGCTTGAGGAAATTTTCGGCGCCGGTACCGCGGCCGTGATTTGCCCGGTGGCAAGCATCGGTTACCAGGGCAATATATTCGAAGTTCCCGGCACATCAGCCGGTGACTTGACCCGACGCCTGTACGACGAAATTACCGGAATCCAGTATGGCCGTCTGCTCGATCGCCACAACTGGAACCGGCGCGTAGCCCTGCCCGCCTGAATGCTACGGGAATTCCATCTGCCCAATGTGCCGGTGATGTTCTGGGCGTTCCGGATCATGGCGGGCACGGGCCTGCTGATGATCGCCCTGTTCGCCACC
>CAXBMV010000292.1:0-4903 GCA_963976575.1 uncultured Gammaproteobacteria bacterium
CGGCCGGAAAACAAATACTTTGCACTATGTGGCTACGCTCGGGGGTAATCGGGAAGGCCTGGTACATCCATAAAGAGTCCTGTGATGCCGCGAAAGTCATATTCGGATAAACCCAGCTATAACGCGTACCGCTGCGTTCCCTGCCACTCAAGCTGGCAGCGTTAGGCAGCGCCTGCTGCTGGCTGTCGGCAAGCAATGCCGCGTTGCCCTCGGTGGCGCCAAACTGGGTCGTGTACTGGCCGCTAACTGTATCCACCGGGTCAGGCTCCGGATAAAGCCAGTTGATCGAATCCGCGTGCACCATCGGCAGGTGGTAGTACTCGTTGAATACTTCGATGAAGGATTTCCAGTTACAGTCAACTTCGAATTCGCGCAGGCGTGTGGTTTTCCACCCCGATAATGCCCAGGGCGCGTGCAGTGTTGCGAAGTCTCCATCCATTCCTCGAAGGCCACGGCGTTTGAATCGAAGCTGGTAAATGCGAATCCATCCTCACAGTGCAACGGAAATTCAACCAGACCAAAATCATCGGGATCGAAATTCTGCGCATTTTCCATACGCGCATACACCTTGAGCCTGCCATCGAGGTCGTAGGTCCACCAGTGGAAAGGACATTTAATTTTCTTACAATTACCTTCGCCATTGAGCAACTTGCTGCCACGATGACGACAGGAATTGGCAAAAGACTTGAGTTCCCCAGCCTTGTTGCGCAGTACAATCAAAGGCACACCGGCGATATCCATGGTCGAGAAATCGCCCGCAGCTGGCCAGCGATCAGCACGACCAACGCAAACCCAGCCCTGCTGAAAAATGGCAAGCTGTTCCTGCTTCAGCAGGTCGGTGTCGGCGTAGCAGGCCGGAGGGATGCCAGGCGTCGCATCGCGCTCTGCAGTCACAGCCGCTAACTGATTTTTCAATTCTTGCAGCCTGCTTGAATCGGGTTGCTTTTGCATCGCGGGTCGGCCTCGAAAAACAGGCCTGAGTATCCTGATATTAAAGCCATGACGCAAACTGAATTGTCGATACCGTAAATCGCTTTATTCGATGGACAACCCGATCACACAAGCCCTGACGCTGGATAAAATCTGCGCCTGACTATATCAAACCCTAAAAAACAGGTATCGTGCCTGTTGCTAATAATGGCGCAGTCGTCAGACATGGATACCAGGCTGAAACCGACTTTAGCGGATGTATGATTGCCCCGGCCATAGACCGGCTTTGATAAATTAGCGCTACCCAATGGAAATGACATGACCGAATACCTGATCAGCCTTGTGACCGACCCCGCTGCCTGGGTTGCCCTGGCGGCTCTTGCTGCGATGGAAGTCGTACTCGGCATCGATAATTTAATCTTCATCGCGATACTTTCCAACAAACTGCCTGAAGCACAGCGTAGCAAGGCTCGCCGCATCGGTATTTCCATGGCGTTACTACTAAGACTCGGCCTGCTCGGCACGGTGGCCCTGATCGTCAGGTTGACCGAACCCGTGTTCAGCCTGTTCGAACAGTCTTTCTCCTGGCGTGACATGATCCTGATCGCCGGCGGTCTGTTTCTGGTATGGAAGGCGACCCGGGAGATTCACCACAAGATCGACCCCGATCCAGCAGCAGAAAATTTAAATCCTGCGATTATTGCCTCTGGCCTGGGCGCGATGGTATTGCAGATTTTGTTGCTCGACGTCGTTTTTTCTATCGACAGTATTGTTACCGCGGTAGGCATGACCGAGCATATACCGATTATGATGATCGCGGTGATCATCGCGGTGATCAGTATGATGCTGGCTGCCGACCCTCTGGCCAATTTCATCAACGCCAACCCGACCGTGGTCATGCTGGCGTTGGGCTTCCTGCTACTAATCGGCACCACGCTGATCGCCGAGGGTTTCGGCGCGCATTTACCGAAGGGTTATATTTACGCGGCCATGGCATTTTCAGTGGCAATTGAAGCACTGAACATGCTTTCACGACGTAACCGGGCAAAAGCCGGTTCGGCTGACAATCCTTAACCACGGAACGCGAATGAGCGATACCAACAATAGCCACAACCTGCTAATCGGTTACCTGCTGTGGATTTTCGGTTTCATCGGTGCGCACCGCTTTTACTTCGGCCGCCCGGTGTCGGGAACGATTTATTTTTTTACGCTGGGACTGTTTCTGATTGGCTGGATCGTCGATTTATTCCTGATCCCGGGTATGGACCGCGACGCGGACCACAGGTATCGCAGTGGCGAAAAGAGTTACACCTTGACCTGGGTTTTGCTCAGCTTTCTCGGCATATTCGGCATCCATCGATTTTACCTCGGTAAATGGCTTACCGGGTTCATCTGGCTATTCACCGGAGGTCTGCTGCTGCTCGGACTGTTATATGATCTGTGGACACTTAACGAACAGATAGATCAGAGAAACCGCAGTCATTGAAAGGCAAAGCTCGCTGTTTAGCTGGCCATTGCTTCAAGTATCTGTGCCTTCAGTTTTTCCGCTGAATCAGGAATCTTGATGATAAAACATTTAACAGAATCGTAGGACAAGGCTCGCGCCACTTCATCCTCTCGCTGCGAAGTGCTATACATCAGCACTGTGCTGTTGGAAAAATCCAGCACCTTCGCCAGGTCAGCAAATTTGTCGAGGAAATCGAAACCGTTAGAGACTGGCATATTGATGTCGAGGAATATCAGCCTGGGTGGAAAATCTTCGCCTAGCTGCTTCCTGTTCTCTTCGTAGTTACTTAAATACTCGATTCCTTCGCGGCCATTTTCAGCTTCGCTAATACTACCCGCGATTCCGGTCTCGCCGAGTAATCGCCTGAGGATATAGCGATCGGTCATTTCATCATCGATTATCAGTATCGAATATTCGCTCATTGTATACCTGACTTTACTTTGGAATTGCGAGCGTAAATATGGTTTCCTGTGGCGAACTTGTCAATTCTATTTTGGCTTTCATACGATCTACATGTTTCTTGATTATCGACAACCCTATTCCTGAGCCTTCACCGGCTTCGGGATGATATCGCTTGAACAGCTTGAAAACTTCTCTCTGCATGGATTCGGGTATGCCCAGACCATTGTCTTTCACCGACAGATAAACCTGTGTCGCATCAGTCCTGGCGTTGATGGCAATGAATGGTTTTTGCTTGTTCGGGTCGCTGTACTTTATGGAGTTGGATACCAGGTTTTCCAGGATTTGACTGAGACGGGTTTTTTGCGTCACCAACGTAAGCGATTTCTCCTGATGCCAGGAGAACGAGATTCCCTTGTCTCTGATCACTTGTTCGTATTTGGCCTCGATTTCACCCACCAGATCTTGCAAATTGATCTCTACGCTTTCTTCAACAGCAGAATCCGCCTTGGCCAGATCGAGTATATTCAGCACCAGATTTTCCAGCACCAGGGCCTCGGTTTCGATTCTCTTCGCATTTATGCTGGCTTCCTGTAGCGCTCCGGCCTTTATATCCTGTCCGATATACTTTGCCAGCCCACGAATCGAGATCAATGGTGACTTCAGGTCATGCGAGCTGCGATAGGCAAATTGCTCCAGGTCCTCGTTCAATTCTCCAAGCAGAACATTCTTATCCTGCAGCTCTTTCTGTCGACTTCGAATCGAGAATACTACGCTGAAACTGCAGCCCACCAGTACCAGGACCAATATCAGGGTCAGTATGAAATGCCGGTTTACCTCCCGTTCCCGCGCAGCCCTGACCTGTTCGAGTTCGTCGTTCATAACTGCATTCAATTGCTGCATACCGAGCGAATAGGAATTCTTGTGCTTCAGGTAGTCGTCATTTTCCAGCAGGTCGCTCGCTTTATTGAAGTCATCCGCTTTTGCCAGTTCAATCGCCCGGCTCTCGATTTCGACCAGCGCTTCATTGGCCTGACCTACGCTTTTGATCACGCTTGCCATTTGATCATTATCGATCAATTGCTGAGTTTCGTTGATGGCGGAGTCGAGATTGATTGCAAGCTGGTTATAGCGATCTTCCCAGGCCGGGTCTCCGCTATTGGCGAACAATTTGGCGGCGATGGTGAGTCCAGAATCGTAATAATCGATCAACCCTGCCAGTTCTGAAATACGCACTACCGCATCATCTGGTGAAGCGAATTGAATCATACCCAGTGCGTACTCGCCCTTGCTGCGAAGGTAATCCTCGCTTTGCAGTAATGCCTGGGCCAGATCGTTGTTTCCAGCCGCAACCAATGCGAAGGCTCTGGATTCGAATTCGATCAGCGACTGGTTTGCAATCAGGATTTTAGCCATTCCAAAATTGCCGTGATATTCGGACTTCAGGTGCTGGCTGCGCTCTATGACCTGCTGCAGATGCAGGGCATACTCGTCGTATTGCAACTTCCAGCGTTCATTCGACGTAATCGCGTAGAGCATCGCCGTTGAACTCAACAGGTTATTGAGTTCCAGAAACTTGTTGCGTGTCTGTGATTTCTCCACCTGGGTAAGGGTTTGTTCGAGGAGGGCACGACTGCTTTCGACATTGACCAGCATCAGGTAGAAGAGTGCGGCCGAAGTCGCAGTAACGGCGAATAGCAACCACCTGCCTGGGTTTTTCAGCTCTATTCTTTGTAACAACAACATATCTTTTCGCCTTGCGGGCTCATCATTTACGCTACCCGGCTCTACCACTCGACTACAGCAGCTAGCAGTATAGTTCAGCAAGGAATTTCTGTCTTGGTAGTGGTTCATGCGGCGACAGTAAAGCGGATTTTTTGTACACTGACCTGCCTTTGCGCCGGACGGGCTGGAAACAGGCAATGATAGCCATAGTGGGAATAGATCACATCGTGCTTCGCACCGACAGGCGCGAGCAAATGCTCGACTTTTACGTCGGCGTGCTGGGCTGTACTGTCGAAAGGGAAACCTCACAGGATACTGGCCTGACCCAGCTCAGGGCTGGCA
>CAXBMV010000293.1:0-4902 GCA_963976575.1 uncultured Gammaproteobacteria bacterium
TGAAACTCTGCGACTTCGAGGTTGGCCTGGAACATCCGCTGTTCCTGATGGCCGGTCCTTGCGTGATCGAATCAGAACAACTGGCAATGGATACCGCAGGCGAACTACAGCAAATCTGCGCTAAACTCGGCATCCCCTTTATTTACAAATCCTCTTTCGACAAGGCAAATCGATCCAGCAGCAGCAGTTTTCGCGGACTCGGAATCGACAGGGGTCTGGCGATACTGGAGAAGGTACGCAGCACACTGGGCGTTGCCGTGGTCACCGATGTGCACGAAGATACCCCTATGGAAGAAGTGGCCAGCGTCGTGGACGTTTTGCAAACGCCTGCCTTCCTCTGCCGGCAAACCAATTTCATCCACAAGGTAGCCTCGCAAAACATACCGGTTAATATAAAGAAGGGACAATTCCTCTCTCCCTGGGACATGCAGCAGGTAGTCAACAAGGCACTGGAAACAGGCAATAAGCAAATCATGGTCTGCGAACGTGGCGCCAGTTTTGGTTACAACAACCTGGTATCCGACATGCGCTCGCTCGCGGTGATGCGTCAGACCGGTTGCCCGGTAGTATTCGATGCCACGCACTCGGTGCAGCTACCCGGCGGGCAGGGAAGTTCGTCCGGTGGGCAGCGCGAATTTGTACCGGTTCTGGCGAGAGCGGCGGTAGCCGCTGGTGTCGCCGGTTTGTTCATGGAAACCCATCCCGATCCGGCCAAAGCACTCAGCGACGGCCCCAACGCCTGGCCACTGTCACAAATGGCTTCGCTGCTGGAAGTGTTAATGAATCTCGACAAGGCGGTGAAGGCATCGACGCTGCACGAGAACGAATTACTGAACTTATAAAAGAATTACCTGGAGTAGTTATGACCCGCATCACCCAAGTCATTGGACGTGAAATTCTCGATTCCCGGGGCAACCCCACAGTAGAAGCAGAGGTAACACTCGAGAGTGGCGTAGTCGGCAGAGCCGCAGCCCCCTCCGGTGCTTCTACCGGTGAACGCGAAGCCATCGAATTACGCGACGGCGACAAAAGCCGTTATCTCGGCAAGGGTGTTTTAAAGGCCGTCGGGCATATCAACCAGCAACTGGCAGAGCTGGCGATTGGCCGAGACTGTGGTGACCAGCGCGGACTGGACCAGGCCATGATTGCGCTCGACGCAACCGAAAACAAAAGCAAGCTGGGTGCCAATGCACTGCTCGCGGTGTCGCTGGCGAATGCCCAGGCGGCCGCGCTGCAGGCCGGGCAACCGCTTTATCAATACCTGGGAGGGGAATCCGCCTGTACATTACCTGTGCCGATGATGAATATCATCAATGGCGGCGCGCATGCGGATAACAGTGTCGACCTGCAGGAGTTCATGATCCTGCCGGTGGGCGCGCCCAGTTTCAGCGAAGCCTTGCGCTACGGTACCGAGGTTTTTCATGCGCTCAAATCAGTGTTATCGAAAAAAGGGCTCAATACCGCCGTTGGCGACGAAGGCGGCTTCGCGCCCGACCTGTCTTCCAATGAGGAAGCCATTGCCGTCATTCTGCAGGCGATAGAGCTGGCCGGTTATACGGCTGGCAAGGATATCTGCCTCGGGCTGGACGTGGCCAGTTCTGAATTCTATGCCGATGGAAAATACAATCTTGCCTCGGAAAACCGTAGTTTCGACGCAGCTGGATTTGCCGACTATCTGTCGGCCTGGGTCGATCAATATCCGATAATTACCATCGAAGATGGCATGGATGAATCCGACTGGGAAGGCTGGGCAATACTGACCGAGAAGCTTGGCAACAAGATACAACTGGTTGGCGATGATTTATTTGTCACCAACACGCGAATTTTGTCACGCGGTATCAACGAAAAAATAGCTAATTCGATCCTCATCAAATTCAACCAGATCGGTACGCTTAGCGAAACCCTCGACGCTATCGAAATGGCGCACAAAGCCGGATACACCACGGTCATTTCGCATCGTTCGGGTGAAACCGAAGACGTCACCATCGCCGACCTGGCAGTGGCGACCGGAGCAGGGCAGATCAAG
Source organism: uncultured Gammaproteobacteria bacterium (assembly GCA_963976575.1). GTDB lineage: Bacteria > Pseudomonadota > Gammaproteobacteria. The sequence goes on from CAXBMV010000293.1 coordinate 2,027, forward strand.
ACCGGCTCGCTATCGCGCTCGGATCGAGTCGCCAAGTATAACCAGTTGCTGCGCATCGAATCGCAACTCGGCGACAGGGCTATCTATCCTGGAAGATCTGTTTTCAAACATATCTAATGCAATGCCGATGCGACGATGAAAAGCCTGATCGCCATCTTGATCGTCGCCCTGATAGGACTGCAATACAAACTCTGGTTTGGAGATGGCAGCCTCTCTGAAGTCGTGCAGTTATCGCGCGAACTCGGTATTCAAAAACAAAGGCTGCAGGAACTGGAAGATCGTAATCGAATCCTCGAGGCGCAGGTGCTGGACCTGCAGAACGGGCTCGACGCCTTCGAAGAAAAAGCACGCAATGACCTCGGCATGATCAAGCAGGGGGAGAGTTTTATCCAATTGATTCCGGGTGAGAAGAATGAACCCTGAACCCGCCGTTTGGGCGATTATTCCAGCCTCGGGTATCGGTAGCCGCATGCAATCGGAAACTGCCAAGCAGTACCTCGCTTTCCAGGGGAAGACGATCCTCGAACATTGCCTCGACCGCCTGTTTGCGCATTCGGCAATCGCCGGTGCAGTTCTGGTGCTGCGTGATGACGATATCGAATGGGAGAAACTGGCATACAACGCGAGCAAACCCATATTCATCGCCAGTGGTGGCGAGCAACGTCATCACTCGGTTTACAGTGGATTAACTACCCTGCAGTACCGCTTTGGTAACGATGCGCTGGCACTGGTACACGATGCGGTCAGACCGCTGGTGAGTCTGCATGATCTGGAGCGCGTGATTCAAGCAGCGCGGGATCACGAGGCCGGAGCAATACTGGCTTCGCCAATCAGCGACACACTGAAGTTACAGGGAGATAATCTGGAGATCAGTGGCACCATTTCACGCGACCGCCTTTGGCGTGCGTTCACGCCGCAGGTTTTTCACCTGCAACCCTTACTCAATGCGCTGAAGAAAGTGATCGATGAAGGCCTGGATATTAGCGACGATGCCTCGGCGCTGGAATTGATGGGCTATGCACCGATGCTGGTTGAAGGCGAGGCCAGTAATATCAAGATTACCCGCCCGCAGGATCTTGCCCTGGCCGAATCGATCTGGTTATACCAGCGCGATCAACAGGACGATAAATAAAACCACGGCTGCCATGGGGAGGATATACCCCATCCAGTCGCTACTGCTGCCCTTGGGTGAATTCTGCACCATTTTCTTGGCAGACGGCAGGATCATAAAAAACATGGCTACCAGGAAAATACCAGAAGCAATTTTTAACCAATCCATAAAACACACCTCAAAAAATAAGCCCCTTAAAAAAGGGGCTTAGAAAACAATCACAACCCTCGGAACTTAGTCGTCGCTGAATGCACCAAGAATATGCAGCAGGCTGGTGAATATATTCAGAATCGACAGGAAAAGACCTGCGGTAGCTGAAATATAATTGGTTTCACCACCATTGATCATTGCCGAAGTCTGGAACAGGATGAATCCGCTCATGATCATGATGACCGCAGCACTAACCGCAAGCGCCAGCGCAGGGATACCCAGGAACAGGTTCAATAACATGGCACCGATCGCGACCAGCATGCCGACGAATATAAACCCGCCGAGAAAGCTGAAGTCTTTGCGCGTGGTCAGCGCATAGCCGGAGAGACCCAGAAATATGGCACCGGTTCCACCCATGGCGAGCATGACGATACTCGGGTTGATACTCAGGTAATAGCTGAGCATGGGGCCAAGCCCGAAACCGAGCAGGCCGGTTATACCGAAGATTACCGGGATGCCAGCGGCTGAGTTTTGAGTTCGCGGCAAAGCAAACCAGAGCAGGCCTATACCGACCAGAGTGGCGCCGAAGGCGAAGCCATGGCCAACCTGCATCATCACACTGGCAGCCGCGGTAACACCCGCGAAGATCAATGTCATCGACAACAGGGTGTAGGTATTCCTGATGAGTTTGTTGGTCTGCAGAATCGTTTCATGCGAACGGGTTACAGCAGTGTTCATTTGCATCTCTATCTCCAAAATTTAACTGTCATTATGACTAGTGGCATTATTCTAAGTTCCCGCTACCACTATATCAAGTGATATCCGGTAACCCCGCCGGGGGCCTCGAACAATGCCGACCAATGTTTGCCTAATTGGGGATAAAAAACGGCATTTCAAGACCAGGGGCCTCAATTTAGGGATGACTCGACGCGCTAAATGTTTATAATACGCCAGCATTCCAGCAGGCAGGATTCGACTTTAGCAAGCGCAGGCAAAAACCTCGTTTGTCGCGGGTTAAATTAGCCTGTTAAGTAGTGCTGCGACCCGCCTGAAAAAGGTTTGCAGATAGTTTAGTTGTACCGTTTTAAGGAGAGCTGGCAGAGCGGCCGACAAAATTGCCGGGAGGCCGCTGCCGCACTTCCATGTGCTACGCGGCACCAGTGCTTCCATGCACATTGCAATTTTGCACATGGCGCGCAGCGACATGCCCCGTAGGGGCGAAGTACAGGGATGTACAGAGTAATGCGGCGATTACCGCCGCATGAGTGACCAACCTAAAGTTGGTTCGCTGGTAGTTTAGTTGTACCGTTTTAAGGAGAGCTGGCAGAGCGGCCGAATGCGGCGGTCTTGAAAACCGTTGAGGAGAAATCCTCCGGGGGTTCGAATCCCTCGCTCTCCGCCATATACAAGCCCCTAACTATTTGATAGTAGGGGCTTTTTTATATTAGAGTTTTCTAATAATGTCTGATAATGTCTATTGTTTTTTCTCCAAATAGACACGATTAAGACACGATTTTGTTTCTTTGTTGGTGCTGGAAAAAATCACCTTTGATGAACCTTTGACCGTACCCCTTGAAGTGAGCCACGCTTGATGTGGGAAATTGATCATATCAGG
>CAXBMV010000294.1:0-4876 GCA_963976575.1 uncultured Gammaproteobacteria bacterium
AAGCTCTTTTTCCTACCTGAAGACTCTGCCCATCGACTTTCTCAAGATCGAAGGCAGTTTTGTCCGGGATATGCTCAAGGATCCGCTAGACATGGTCGTCGTCGAGGCGGTAAGTCTGATCGGCAAGCGCATCGATATGTTGACGATTGCCGAATGGGTAGAGGATGACGAAATTCTGGAGGCAGTGAGATCACTGGGAATCGACTATGCCCAGGGATTCGGTATACACAAGCCGACGATCATTGAAATCGGCGAAAACCCTACCAATTTCAACGCCATACTGGAAGCCTGAAGCGAGTTCCGGCAAGCTTGCCGGGGCTTAATCCAGCGACAAAGGAAACAGCCTCAAGCCAGGCAAATCTGTCTGCAGACGCTGCCACAGGGCCTGATAGGTTTCGCCAAGCCCGGGGTGCAGTTCCTGTGGTGCTATATCCTGCAACGGTTTGAGCACATAACTGCTTTGCAGTATCTCGTTACGCGGTATCTGAATCCCCGGCTGGTCGAGCACCAGGTCTGCGTAGGTAAGGATATCGAGATCGATGGTACGGCGTGAAAACTTGGGTTGGCTGCGGTCGCGCCCCAGTTGATCCTCGATTTGGCGGAATTCCGCCACCACATCTTCTACTGGCCGTTCGCTCTCGAAGCCGGCTACCAGGTTGAGAAAATTACTGCCAACGAAACCAACCGCGACCGAGTCGTACACCGGGGAAAGCTGCAATTCACCAAATACCTCGCGCAACATCCTCACCGCGGTACGGATAGTCGCCTCGCGCTCGACATTACTGCCGAGGCCGACGTAAACGCGCGCCTTCATGCCGGCGCGTTCGATGATGACGCCAACCGACCTGGAACCGCGTACAGCGCCCGGTTTGCTCAGTCTGAGCCTGACCCATGGCACCCCAAACTCTTCACGGATGATGCTGCAAATCTTTTCCGCCAGTGCCTCGACCAGTTCGTATTCGCTTTTTTCGACAAATTCGATGAGTCGCTTGGCAACCGACTTATAGCTGAGCGTATCGTCGATATTATCGCTTTTGGCCGCCTGCTGTATGTCGGTGGCCATCTCGATATCGAGGCTGATCGTCTGCCGAATCTTGCGCTCCCAGTCGTAAATTCCTATGACCGTGTCGATTTGCAATTCCTGAATAAAAACAATATCCATCGAGCCAGCTTCCCGTTTGATCCAAAGCATGCAATCTTAGCCGTAGACGGCTGTAAAAGGAAACCTCAAAACCCGCCGAAACAACGGCTTATCGGCTTGAATCCTGCAAATGCTTCTGGTAGAGTTCGCGCCCTCGAAACTATCTCGCCATTCAACGGAGTCAAAACATGTCCCGGGTATGCCAAGTAACAGGTAAAAGACCTGTTAGCGGAAACAATGTATCACACGCGAATAACAGAACACGTCGTCGCTTTTTGCCGAACCTGCACAGCCACAAATTCTGGGTAGAATCACAGAGTCGCTGGGTAAAACTGCGTGTCTCAGCGAAAGGCATGCGTATTATTGACAAGAATGGCATAGACTCGGTGATCGCCGATATGCGCAACCGCGGCATCAAGTGCTAGGAGCATAAGACATGAGAGACTTAATCAAGCTGGTATCAAGCGCAGGCACAGGTCATTTCTACACCACCGACAAGAACAAGAAGAATACTCCGGACAAGCTGGTAATGAAAAAGTACGACCCCGTGGTACGCAAACACGTCGATTACAAGGAAGCCAAGATCAAGTAAGACGGGCTTCTACAGACATAAAAAAACCGGCGCATGCCGGTTTTTTTATGCACGCTATCCAGACGAAATGCGAGGCTGTCATATCGGGCATAGTTGAGTATCATAAGCCGACAAGAAAATTTCCAGGAACCCATGCCAGCCGCGCTCATCCAGGTCGAAAACCTTTCCCGCTACTACCAGAACCACCGCGCCATCAGCCATTTGAGTTTCGACCTGAATGCGGGCGAGGTGCTCGGCTTTCTCGGTCCCAATGGCGCAGGAAAATCGACCACCATGCAGGTCATCAGCGGTAACCTCGCGCCCAGTGAGGGCCAGGTCAGTATCGCCGGACACGACATCCTCGAAGCTCCTCGCGAAGCCAAGCGTCAACTGGGATATCTGCCCGAACACCCACCCGTCTACCGCGACGCCAGCGTCGATGAGTACCTGCGCTTCTGCGGCAGACTGCACCGCATCGGACGCGGCACGCTGCCCGCAGCAGTGGACAGGGTAAAGCAACAATGCGGTCTCGAAGAAGTCGGCAGGCGCTTGATCGGCAATCTATCCAAGGGTTTCCAACAACGCGTCGGCATAGCCCAGGCCATTATCCACGATCCACCGGTGGTCATACTCGACGAACCGACGGTGGGTCTGGATCCGATACAAATCCGCGAAATCCGTGAATTAATCCGCTCGCTGGGCAGCGAGCGCAGCGTGTTACTGTCGACGCATATACTCTCCGAAGTACAGGCCACCTGCGACCGCGTTCAAATCATCCGCGCGGGCAAGTTGATTTACAACGCCTCCAGCGAGGCGCTCAGCCATCGTCGCGACACCTCGATGTTGCTGGAATTATCGCGAGCGCCCGGGCTCGCAACACTGAACCAGATCGAAGGCATCGATCATGTCGATTCGCTGGAGAAAAACCGCTTTCGCATTTTTCTCAAATCAGAAGCCAGCGTCGAGCCTCTGGTGAAGGCCTCGGTAGAACAGGACTGGGGACTGCAGCAGTTAACCCCCGAGCAGCAATCGCTGGAAGACCTGTTCATCGAACTCACCGCTGCCGAAGAGGAACCCGAGACATGATCTGGGTAATAGCGCGGCGTGAAATCGTCGCCATGTTTCGCTCACCTCTGGCCTGGGTAATCCTTGCGGTCATGCAAATCATCCTCGGCTACATGTTTTTAACCCAGCTGGAAAACTACTTTTTAATCCAGCCGCAGCTGATGCAACTGGCAAACACGCCGGGGGTCACCGATATCGTCATCACCCCACTGATGCAGCTGGCGGCGATCATCCTGTTGATGGTGATGCCATTGATCACCATGCGCAGCATCGCCGAGGAAAAGCGCAACGCCACGCTTAGCCTGCTGATATCGGCGCCGCTCAGCATGAGCGAAATCGTACTCGGCAAGTATCTCGGGCTGTTATTGTTTGTGTTCATCCTGGTCAGCCTGTTGATGCTCATGCCGCTATCGCTGTATCTCGGCACCAGCCTCGACACTGGCAAACTGTTTTCGATTTATCTCGGCATGATACTGTTGCTGGCATCTTTCGCCGCCATCGGCCTGTACCTGTCCAGCCTCACCGAAAACCAGACCATCGCCGCGGTTTGCAGCTTCGGCGCGCTGTTATCGCTGTGGATAGTCGACTGGTTAGGCGCCTCCCTGTCCGGCGGAGATTCGATTCTGGCTTACCTGTCGATACTGCAACACCACCAGTCCATGCTCGAGGGCATCTTCGATAGTAGCGATATCGCTTACTACCTGATCCTGATTTGCGCCTTCCTGGTACTGACCATTCGCCAACTCGACCGCGAGCGCCTGCTGTGAAGGTCGATTCGCGCTCGCGCTGGCATTATCGTATCCAGTCCGGGATATTCCTGTTGCTGTTCCTGGTTCTACTGGTACTGGTGGCATGGTTGAGCACTCGCTACTCGCTGACACTGGATTTAAGCAATAACCAGCGCAACAGCCTGTCCACGGAATCTTCGCGCATGCTCGAGGCTGTGGACAAGCCACTACAGATCACATTATTTGTGTCGCCACTGAACGAACGTCGGGTTCTGCTGGAAACCCTGTTCCAGCGTTATCAGCGTCTGCAGGACAAGATAGACTTTCGCAGCCTCAACCCGGATCTCTACCCCGAACTGCTACGCCAGCACGACATCAGGTACGACGGCGAGGTGCTGATCGAGTATGGCGGGCAAAGCGAAAAGCTTTCCCAGGTCGACGAATCCGCGGTGAGCAATGCGATACAGCGCCTGCTGCGCCAGGGCGACCGCTGGCTGGCGCTTATCGCCGACCAGATCGGCGTATCATTCCTGCCCGGCATAGTCGTCGACCCCGGCAGTCGCCTGATGGGGCTGGACAGAATCGATTTCGCGCTGGTAGGCGAATACCCGCGCCACCCGGTAACCCTGAACCTGGCCAGCATGTCGCTGTTTCCCCAGGCCCTGGCGATCGACTTTTTCGGCGATGACAGCTGGCAACAGCAGGTATTCCTGCAAAGCGCCCCGCGCAGCTGGAATGAAACCGGTGATATGCGCAAGGCGCTCGCGCGCGGCGATAATGCCGACGAAGTATCCGGGCCCTTTACGCTCGGGATGACACTGGCGCGCAGCCTGCAAAGTGATGCCGGCAAGCTCCAGGAGCAGCGTATCGCCGTGGTTGGGGACGCCGATTTTCTGTCGAACCGTTATCTCGGCAATGGCAGCAACCAGGATATCGGTCTTAACCTGCTCAACTGGCTCAGCCACGACGACCAGTTGATCGCGATATCGCCCCGCCCGGCCCCCGATACACAGCTCGATTTGTCGCCGTTACAGCAGTTGCTCATAGCGATTACATTTTTACTGTTACTACCGTTGGGACTGATTGCCTGTGGTCTGCTTATCTGGCTGAAAAGGCGCAAACGCTAATGCTGTCGCGACGCTGGCTGATCAATTTCGGGTTGCTCGCATTAATCATCCTGTTTACCTTTATCGGCAATAAATACCAGGTACAACAGGGTTACCAGCCGGGCAACCGTATACTCAAACTGGATGCCGCCAACATAGATTCCATTGTCGTCAAAACCGCCGATGAAAGCCTGCGCTTTCGACGTAACGCCGGCAGCTGGCAAATCGAATCGCCGATACAATGGCCGGCGAATAATATCAATCT
>CAXBMV010000295.1:0-4870 GCA_963976575.1 uncultured Gammaproteobacteria bacterium
CGAACCACCGCTGCTGATCCGCGATGGCGGCGTACTCAAGACGGGATTCGACAGCGAACTCGACGAGCTGCGCGCACTCAGTTCCAACGCGGACCAGTTTCTCATCGACCTGGAATTGCAGGAACAGCAAAAAACCGGGATTAACAGTCTCAAGGTTGCCTATAACCGGGTACACGGCTTTTATATAGAAATAGGCAAGGCACAGAAAAAGGAAGTGCCGGTCGAGTATGTGCGCCGGCAAACCCTGAAATCGGCCGAACGCTATATCACTCCGGAACTAAAGGCTTTCGAGGACAAGGTGCTAAGCGCTAGAGAACGAGCGTTGGCGCGGGAAAAACACCTCTACGAAGCACTGCTGCAACAACTTTCCGGCAATTTGTCCGGGCTGCAGCAAAGCGCGCTCGGTCTGGCCCAGCTAGATGTACTCACCAGTTTCGCCAGCTGCGCCAGCCTGCATGGATGGAGTCGTCCCAGCCTGAATTCGAGGCGCATGCTCGATATCCGCGCCGGTAAACACCCGGTGGTCGAAGCGGTTCTGGAGCAGGCTTTCATCGCCAATGACCTGTCTATGGACGACGACTGCAGCATGCTGTTGATCACCGGCCCCAACATGGGCGGTAAATCGACTTACATGCGCCAGACCGCGCTCATCGTCATTCTCGCTTACATGGGTAGCTACGTCCCCGCCGAGAAAGTCGAACTCGGGCCCGTAGACCAGGTGTTTACCCGCATAGGCGCCAGCGACGACCTCAGCAGCGGCCGCTCCACCTTCATGGTGGAAATGACCGAGGCCGCCAATATACTCAACAATGCCAGCGCCAATAGCCTGGTGCTGATGGATGAAATCGGTCGCGGCACCAGTACCTTTGACGGACTCGCGCTGGCCTGGGCCTGCGCCGACCACCTGGCAACAAAATCGCGAGCATTTACCCTGTTTGCAACGCATTATTTCGAATTAACCCAGCTACCCGAGCAATACGACAAGATTAAAAATGTACATCTGGACGCGGTAGAGCACGGCGATGACATCATCTTCATGCACCGCGTCAAGCCAGGCCCGGCAAACCAGAGTTATGGACTACAGGTGGCCCGCCTTGCCGGCATACCTGAGCAGGCGATCAAACTGGCCAGACAAAAATTGCAGCTGCTCGAACAACAATCCACCAATCCGCAATCAGATCTGTTCGCAGCGATACACACAGAGCCATCGACAACACATGCGGCGGTGGTAGAATTGGACGCCATCGATCCCGATGAACTCAGCCCGAAACAGGCGCTGGAAGTGCTGTACCGATTGAAGAAGCTTTGCGATTGATGAAGCTGTATCACGATAAGCTGCTTGATTTTTGCGGGAGGCTTATTAGACTTCGGCAGACTTTTCAGCCGAACCAAGCCCAGAGGTAATCAATGACATTCGTCGTACTCGAAAACTGCATCAAGTGTAAATACATGGACTGTGTCGACGTATGCCCGGTCGACTGCTTTCACGAGGGTCCTAATTTTCTCGTCATCGATCCTGACGAATGCATCGACTGCACCCTGTGCGAACCCGAATGTCCCGTCGATGCGATAGTGTCGGAAGACGATATGCCCGAAGGGCAGGAAAAATTCCTCGAGCTCAACGAGGAGTTATCGCAACAGTGGCCAGTCATAACCGCGAGCAAACCGCCCCCGGATGACGCCGCAGAATGGGATGGCGTACCCGACAAATTGCAGTATCTGGAAAAATAGGCGGACGTCTGGATAGGTCTCTGTCACCGATTTTGACATTGATTTCGGCCAACCTTAGAATCACTGGACTGCTGACTTAAGATTTCTCTGTCGATGTAGTACCGCATTTCATTCAGGGTAAAAGAGCATCATGGCCGACTGCAAATATTATTCATTTTATGCCCTCGCGAAAATCAATGACCCTGAGTTATTGTACGAAGCATTTCAGCAACAGATTGCACCGGGGCACGCAGACAAGGTCGAGATAGAAGTTTACGTACACAGCGATGCGCGCTGGAACCGGCTCACGCGAACTGCCGCCCTGGATCAGAATATTGCGGTACCGGTGCTGGTGACTCTGCAACAAAAATTCGAAGCCGAGGATGCCGGCGACTGGTATTTCGAGGCGGACTGCTGGTATTGCAGTTACAAGCCGCTCAGCAGCAAACAATTCGTGCTATCGATCAAATCCAGCCTGCCGGATATTCTGATCGAGGAAGAATACCTGCAATTCCTGTTTCATTTTTACTGTCACCAGTTACAAATGCTGCAGGGAACTTATCGCGATGCGCTCACCGGCTTATACAATCGGCGCGCCTTCAATGAAAAAATCCCGCAGCTATTGGGCAATGCCCCCGATCAGAAACGTCGCAGCATCAATTTCACGCCCAGTACCTACGTCATGGTCGATATCGACCACTTCAAACGTATCAACGACAGCATGGGCCATCTCTACGGTGACGAAGTGTTGTTAATGATGGCGCAGTTGATGATCGACTCGTTTCGTGAAAATGACTTGCTGTTCCGCTATGGCGGTGAAGAATTCGCGATGGTGCTGATGGATATCAGCCCGCAGCAGGCGATGGAATCGCTGGAACGATTCAGGCAGAAAATTGAAAATCACTGCTTCCCCGGTGAGCAAAAACTGACCCTGAGCATTGGGTTCACCCTGTTCGACAAAAGCCTCACCATCGATGAAATAATCGCTCAGGCAGACAGCGCACTCTACTATGGAAAATCTACCACCAGGAACGTGGTCAACAGTTACCAGGAAATTGTCGAGAATGGATTGATGGCGATGGCAAAAATCCCGCAGCCGCCAGGGCTTAAGGTCAATTAGGCAATAGAGTCGGCGAGGAAATTTTTCACCACCGGGGAAAAATGTTCATCGTCTATTAGAAATGCATCGTGACCATTCACCGAATCAATTTCTACAAACGCCACCTCGCTACCGGTGGCGCGCATAACCGCGGCAATTTCAGCCTGCTGCTTTAGCGGAAACAGAATGTCGGTGGTGACGCCGATCACCAGCGCTTTTTTGATTTTAAGCTTCGCCATGCCCTGCTCTATGGAGCCACCATGCTCTGCTATGTCAAACCAGTCCATAGCACGTGACAGGTACTGATAACTGTTGGCGTCGAAACTATGGATAAACTTCTGCGCGTTGTATTCGAGGTAATTTTCGATTTCAAACTCCAGCTCAAAGCGCTTGCCGCTGCGCTTTTCCTCAGGCACACGGCTACGATCAAACTTGGAATTCCACTCGTCGGAAGCGCGATAAGAAACCAGCCCGAGCTTGCGCGCCAGCGCCATGCCTGCCAGCGGCTCCTCGCCAGTACGGTAATGACCGTCTTTCCAGGCCGGGTCGCTGCGTATGATTTCCCGCTGCAAAGACCGCAACGCAATAGTCAAAGGCAGTGCCCGGGTGGCCGCGGAAATGGACACCAGGTATTCGACTTCACCGGGAAACTGCATCGCATAGGCTATCGAAGCCATGCCACCCATCGACGAACCTACCGCCGCATGTAACCGCTGCACACCCAGTTGACGCATCAGCAGGCGCGCCGAAGCGGCGATATCTTCGACCGTCAGATCGGGGAAATCGGTACCGTATTTTTCACCATTGGCGGGGTTGATCGATGTCGGGCCGGTACTGCCGTAGCAACCACCCAGGGAGTTGACGCAGACAACGAAAAAACGATCGGTATCTATCGCCTTACCCGAACCGATCATGTATTCCCACCAGCCAGGGGAGGAATCTACTTCACATGAGGCGGCGTGCGCGCTGGGCGAAAGCCCGGTAAAAATAAGAATGGCATTGTCTGCCGCGGGCGATAATTCTCCCCAGCTTTCGAAGGCGATTGTTACTTCGCTAAGATGCCCGCCGCGCCACATCCTGAATCCATCGGCGGGCAGGTTTTCCAGGCTGAATTGCTGCCTCGCCTGGGTGGTAAAACTATAGGCATTATCTTCATCGGCCATTACCTGGGATCTCCGCTCGATAGCCTGGTTTGTCGATCTTATATATCGAGCATGCGTTGTAGCGCAACACGGGCATTGTCGGCGACATCTTTGCTACCGATACCTGGTTGACAAGCCGATCGCCCAGCGCCTCTTTCGCGCGAGCGATGCGCTCGTCACAATCCTCGTCGTTTAACGAGGCATAGGGCTGTAAGTCGATTGCGTTGGCGGCCATGTCTGTTTCCAGTGAATAACAGAAAAATTCTATCATTTGCGGGCTGATATTGAAATCCAGCTCTCAGCCCGTGGTTTGAGTCTAGCTCTGCGCCTGAGGTTTGCGCACACGAATCGACAAGTCCTTCAACTGGCGTTCGCTAACCGGTGACGGTGCCTGTGTCAGCAGGCAGGCAGCAGACTGCGTCTTCGGAAAGGCCATCACGTCCCGGATCGAACTGGCGCCACTCATCAACATGACCAGACGGTCCAGGCCGAAGGCGATGCCGCCGTGCGGTGGGCAACCGTATTTCAGTGCGTTCAGCAGAAAGCCGAATTTATCCTCGGCCTCCTGATCATCTATACCCAACAACTTGAGCACGCGCTGCTGCATTTCCATCTGGTGGATACGGATTGAACCGCCGCCCAGCTCGGTACCATTGAGAACCATGTCGTAGGCACGAGACAGCATTTCACCCGGATTGGCTTCCAGCGCCTCGACATCGTCGGTGGTCGCCGCGGTAAACGGATGGTGTAACGCGGTCCAGCGATCCTCGCGCTGGTCGTATTCGAACATCGGGAAATCCACAACCCAGAGAAAGCGCCAGCCTTGCTCGATCAGTCCCCTGTCATGGCCCAGTTTGATGCGCAGTGCACCCAGCGACTCATTGACCACGCTGGTTTTATCGGCGCCGAAGAAAATCAG
>CAXBMV010000296.1:0-4860 GCA_963976575.1 uncultured Gammaproteobacteria bacterium
CAAGGTCTGGGAACTGCCACTGTGGGATGAATACCAGGATCAGCTGAAAAGTAATTTTGCCGACATGGCCAATATCGGTGGACGCGACGCTGGCACAATTACCGCGGCCTGTTTCCTCTCCAGGTTTACCCGCGATTACAAGTGGGCTCACCTCGATATCGCCGGCACCGCCTGGAAGTCGGGTGACGACAAGGGTGCCACCGGGCGTCCGGTACCACTGCTGACCCAGTTTATCCTCAATCAGGTCGAGGCTAAATGACGAGCATCGATTTCTACCTGCTCAACCCGCAGGGGCAAAAGCTGGAACAGGTCATCTGCCAGCTTTGCCAGAAAGCCTATGATGGCAAGCAGAAAACCCTGTTATTGACGCAGGACCAACAGCAAAGCGAGCATCTCGACCGCCAGCTATGGGTATTCAACGAAGAAAGTTTTCTGCCGCACGATGTCGAAGAAAGCGAAGATTTCTGTACGCCAATCCTGATTCAGGACAATCCCCAACCCCGCGGTGAACGCGATTTACTGATCAATCTTCGCAGCGAGATTCCAGTCTATTTTGCCCAGTTCAAAAGAGTCATCGAACTGGTTACCGAGGAGAACAAGGCCCAGTCGCGTGAGCATTACAGCTATTACAAGGAACGCGGCTACCCGCTGAAGCACATAAAATTGTAACTATGGACGACGAAACCGAAATTCCGGTACTCACCGACCTGATCGAAAAGGGCATAGAAATCAGTATGTCCGAGCTTGGCCTCGACGATGATTTACATATAGAAGTGGAAGATCCGGCGATCGACTCAAGCGAAATCGAGATTACCCAACCCGAGGTTCCTTCGGCCGAGTTGTTCGCCGATAATCCCGCCTTCGAGCAAAAAGTACGCCGCATCCTCGACGACCACATGGAAGTCGCCTGGCAGGAAATCAGGCTCGCCATACAGGAAGAATTCGAAAAACGCTAAGCTACCTGGCGCTCCATAGAGCGGCCCTGCGCCGTGTTGATAGCAGATCGAAGACCCCGGCTCCGCATTAATAGCCCCTAAACACTGCAATTTTCGATTTCGGCCATGTATAATCGCGGCCTTTCGAATCGGCGCCGCTATCCCATGGATAAAACCTATAACCCGCAGGCCATTGAACAATCCTGGTACCAGCACTGGGAAGAGCAAGGCTACTTTACCGCGCAAGGTGACGGCGAACCCTATTGCATAGTTATCCCGCCGCCAAACGTAACCGGCAGTCTGCACATGGGTCATGGCTTCCAGGATACGATCATGGACACCCTCAGTCGCTATCACCGCATGAAAGGTGACAAGACCCTGTGGCAACCCGGAACCGACCATGCCGGCATCGCCACGCAAATGGTAGTGGAAAGACAACTCAGCGCAGAAAACCTGACCCGCCACGATCTCGGGCGCGACGCTTTCATCGAGCGTGTCTGGAAATGGAAGGCCGAATCCGGTGGCACCATTACTCGCCAGTTACGCCGTATGGGCGCCTCGGCCGACTGGTCGCGCGAAAGATTCACCATGGACGAGGGACTCTCTGCCGCCGTCGAAGAAGTATTCATCAAACTCTACCGCGAAGATTTGATTTATCGCGGCAAACGCCTGGTCAACTGGGACCCGGTATTGCATACCGCGGTTTCGGACCTCGAAGTTATTTCAGAGGAAGAGAATGGCCATTTATGGCATATGCGTTATCCGATAGCCGGCGAGGACGGTCATGTTACCGTCGCCACGACACGACCGGAAACCATGCTGGGCGACTCGGCGGTAGCAGTACACCCCGATGACGAACGCTACCAGCACCTGATCGGTAAACTGATCGAGCTGCCGCTATGCGATAGAAAAATCCCGGTCATCGCCGACGATTACGTCGACCCCGCGTTTGGCTCGGGCTGCGTGAAGATCACCCCCGCTCACGATTTCAACGACTACGAAGTCGGATTACGCCACAAACTCGAGCTGATCAACATCCTCACCGACGATGCAAAAATCAACGACCTGGCACCGCAGAAATATCGCGGCATGGACCGTTATGTTGCGCGCAAGGCGATCGTAGCCGATCTCGAAGCGCTGGGTTTGATGGAAAAAATTGTTGCGCATAAATTGATGGTACCGCGCGGCGATCGCAGCCAGTCGGTCATCGAACCCTATTTGACCGATCAGTGGTTTGTTCGCGCCGAGCCGCTGGCCAGGCCCTCGATAGAAGCGGTCAGGGATGGACGTATCAAGTTCATACCGGAAAACTGGAGCAAAACATATTTTAACTGGATGGAAAATATCCAGGACTGGTGTATTTCGCGCCAGATCTGGTGGGGACATCGCATCCCCGCCTGGTACGACAAGGACGGGAACTATTATGTCGCCGCCAGCGCCGAAGCGGCGCGCGAACACTACGGCCTGGACGACGAGCTCGAACTGACCCAGGACAACGATGTACTCGACACCTGGTTTTCCTCAGCGCTGTGGCCCTTCAGCACGCTTGGCTGGCCGGACAAGCAAGACCCTGCGCTGAACAGCTTTTATCCAACCAGCGTCCTCGTCACCGGTTTCGATATCATATTTTTCTGGGTTGCGCGCATGATTATGTTCGGCCTGAAATTCATGGACGAGGTGCCTTTTCGCGAAGTCTATATCACCGGCCTGGTGCGCGATGCCGACGGCAACAAGATGTCCAAGTCCAAGGGCAATGTACTCGACCCGCTGGACTTGATCGATGGCATCAGCCTCGAGGACTTGCTGGAAAAACGCACCAGCGGGCTGATGCAACCCGATATGGCGCCAAAGATAATCGCCGCGACGAAGAAGCATTTCCCCGACGGTATTCCAGCCTTTGGCACCGACGCTTTGCGATTTACCTTTGCCGCGCTGGCCACCAGTGGTCGCGATATACGCTTCGATCTCGGACGCATCGAGGGATATCGTAATTTTTGCAACAAGCTGTGGAACGCGACCCGTTACGTACTGCAAAACTGCAGCGATGAAGATTGCAGTATCGGTGAGGCATCGCTGGCGGACCGCTGGATTGTCTCCCGCCTGCAACAGGTGAGCGCGCAAACCAGCGCGCATATCGACAATTATCGCTTCGACCTCGCCACCCGTGATCTATACGAATTCGTGTGGAACGACTATTGCGACTGGTATATCGAGTTATCCAAGCCGGTGCTTTATTCAGACAATTATTCGGCCGCGCAAAAGTCGGCCGCACGCCATAGTCTGTTGCTGGTACTGGAGGGTATATTACGCCTGATTCATCCGATCATGCCCTATATCAGCGAGGAGTTGTGGCAACGCATCGCACCGCTGGCCGGCGTCGAAGGTGACACTATCATGCGCTGCGCCTACCCCGTAGCCGACAGCAGTCTGATCGATGACGATGCTGTCGCCGAACTGGACTGGGTAAAGCTTTTTATTATGGGCGTGCGCCAGGTTCGTTCAGAGATGGATATCAAACCCGGCAAGCCGCTGCCCCTACTGTGCCAGAATGGCAGCGCAGTGGATCAGCAGCGCCTAGAACGCAACCATGCGCTGTTATCATCACTGGCCAGACTGGAAAGCATTGCCTGGCTGGAAAGCGACGCCGAGGCACCGGAGGCGGCTACTTCGCTGGTCGGTGAAATGAAGTTGTTAATCCCGCTGGCCGGTCTGATCGACAAGCAGGCCGAGCTGTTGAGACTTCAGAAGACCATTGAAAAACTGGAACAGGATTGCGCCCGCATAAACGCCAAGCTATCGAATGAAAATTTTGTCTCCAGGGCACCCGACGCGGTGGTAAACAAGGAAAAAGAGAAACTGCTGGAGGCCGAGACAGCCTTGAACAGTCTGAAGTTGCAGGCCGCAAAAATTGAGGCGATCGAGGACAACTGAGTTTTATCTGAACTTTTTCTATGGCACCGGTTCCAAGCTGTTAATTAAAAAACCTTAATAAACAGCAGAGGGATAGACATGGGCCTGGTCGCAAAAGTCGGAGATGCTTCGCAAAGCGTCAATCATTTACTCGCTAAATTACAGTCGCCGTTCCTGCTATTCATGCGTTTATACGTCGCCTGGGTTTTTCTCAGATCGGGCTTGCACAAAATCTCCGACTGGGAAACCACGCTGGTTTTATTCGAATGGGAATACAAGGTACCGCTGTTGCATTATGAGCTGGCGGCCTACCTGGCCACTTTTGGAGAGCTGGTATTTCCGTTGTTCCTGGTGCTCGGACTGGGCACCCGTATCAACGCTCTGGCGATATCCTTTATCAATGTCATGGCGGTGGTAGCCTATTACGCCACCCTGGCCAAGGGTGCCGGCCTGGTATGGCACTATCTCTATGGCTGTATGCTACTGACCAGTATCATATTCGGTGGCGGATACTTTTCCGCCGATCAATATCTGAAATCAAAGTTTGGCAGGCAGCAGCTTTAATTTGCCGATGCCAAACGGCGTCGTCGAGTAACTGCGACGATTGCCGCGATTGACTGAAAGAGTAAAGGTTCGTCCCTGAACCCGTCTCCGTGCAAGAGGTTTGCATGCTTACATCGATTAGTCTGCCTGGCGACGCAGAAAAGCCGGTATCTCGAGGTATTCCATGCTCTCTTTGTCCTGCGGAACCTCGACGCTATCGCCCATCACTTTCTGACGAATCGCGGTAGGCCTTTCCAGTTTTTTGTAATCGATCTCGCCATTGCTCTTCGGCTGAATCGCAGTCACCGGGGCTTCAGCAAGAATCTTGTCCTTGCCTAGTCCAGTTGCCACCATGGTAACGCGCAGTTCGCCATCCTTCATGTTGGAATCGATAACCGTACCTACCACCACATTGGCATCCGCGGAAGCCAGCTCTGTGATCAGGGTACCGACGTCGTCGAGTTCGCCGATC
>CAXBMV010000297.1:0-4848 GCA_963976575.1 uncultured Gammaproteobacteria bacterium
CTGCGCCTGCTTTCCGGTGTGCTCGCTAATCCTGGCACGCCCATCGATTTCGAGTTTAACGCCGAGATCGATCTCGGCACTTTTTATCCGATGATCAATATACGCAAGGTCGGTGTAATATCCTTTTAAACACCAGCTTCACCGCAAACACCATTTAGTGATAGGCTTCGCCAGGGCCTGGAGTAATCACGTCAGGTGCAGCCGCAACCAGAGGTAACCCGAATGTCTTATTCAGCAGAAAATATAGCCGAACTCGACGTGCTCATGCTTTTCAGTTCACCTTCCAGTCTGGAAGGCATCAAGATTCACAAAAATGCCGAGCCTCGCGTCATTGCTGCGGCCAAACATTTGTTCGACGCGGGTTTTACCACCCAGGTGGATGGTGGATACCTGACCGCGCTGGGCATAGAGGCGGCCGAGCACGCGCAATCACTCCATACCTTGTTGAACACCGGCAGCGACGCCTGAGCAGAACGGCAGGCGATGAAGGTTTACTTCGCCCATGGCAAGGAAAGCGGTCCCTGGGGTTTCAAGATCAGCCGCCTGGCCGAGATTACCAGGGCCTGTGGCTGCGACCTTGAGAGCATCGACTATAGTGATCAAATGGATCCAGATCTGCGCGTTCAACGCCTGCTGGCGCAGCTGCGACAGGAAACGGGTGAAATTATTCTGGTGGGTTCGAGCATGGGGGCCTATGTCTCTGTGGTTGCCGCGGCAGCGATCGAAGTGCGCGCCTTGTTCCTGATGGCTCCGGCGCTGTATATGCCGGGTTTCGCGGTGCAGCAGTATCAACCTCGCTGCGCCAGTATTGAAGTGGTGCATGGTTGGTCTGACGAGGTCATACCGGCGCAAAACGCGATCAGGTTTGCGCGCGAGGCTGATTGTAGTTTGCACCTGATCGCAGCCGACCATGTATTGAATGGCGCGATCACTCTGGTCGAAGAAATCTACACGGATTTTCTCAACAGGCAGTTGCTCGCAGACGCCTGAAGCGTCTGCCCGGGATTAGCATCGATCAGGATTTGGTCGCAGCTTTCTTTTTTGCGGCGGCCTTCTTTTTCACCACCGCTGCCTTTTTCGGCGCGACTTTTTTCACCGGCGATTTCTTCGTTGCTGCCTTTTTCTTCGCCGGTGATTTCTTCACAGGGGCTTTCTTTGCTGCCACTTTCTTGTTCACGGCAACCTTCTTTTTCACTGCTGTCTTTTTCGGTGCGCTCTTCTTTTTAACCACAGCTTTTTTCGCTGCTGTTTTCTTCACCGCGGTTTTCTTTGCGGGTGTCTTTTCCGAAGCGCGGTTTTCTACGGCCGCACGCAGTTGATTAAACTTGGCGCTGATGCCTTCGATAATTTCCTCCGCGACCTCTTCGACTTCGTCGACCAGCTTGTGAAATTTTTCAGCGGGTTTTGCCTCGGCTATACTTGCCCTGGCCTCGGTGGCGGTTTCACTCAGTGAAGCTTTCGCAGCCTTACCTGCTATTTTTGCCTTCTTGCTGACGGAGCTGAATCCCTCGCGGATTTCGCGCAGGACCAGGTCTCTGGCGCTTTCGATTTCGTCGGCGATGCTAGACGCAGTGCTACTGACATTCGCCTTGATCTTGTCCAGGTTTACTTTTGAGGTTGTTGATTTTTTATCCTTGCCTGCCATGTGATACTCCAGTTGAAGCCGTTGTGGCGTAGCAGGAAAATAGGGCGCATCGCAGCTAAAGTCAATTACCTTTTATCTAAAAACGGGTGCGCCAGAGATGATTCTGGTTTACGCCTGTGCCTGGTTTTTACGTCGCGCAGCTTCGAGTAGAACTCGTCTTGCGCTTTCATCCAGTTCGATCCGCTCGCACTGGTTAAATGCGGCGAAGCCTTGCAGTGCATCGTGGAATGCATCGACAAAGGCATCGTCGACGCGATGCTCCAGGTGCAGCGATTTTACCTGCAGATATTGCAAGCTTCGGTGTGCCTTACAGTCGATGCGGCCGACCAGGCGGTCGCGATAAAGTAGCGG
This sequence comes from uncultured Gammaproteobacteria bacterium, assembly GCA_963976575.1. Taxonomy (GTDB): domain Bacteria; phylum Pseudomonadota; class Gammaproteobacteria. Next base: position 1,997 of record CAXBMV010000297.1, read on the forward strand.
CAAACAAAAGTAACCGAACTGGCGCTTGTCCTCTGGTACATAGCACTCGATCTGGTAGTCGTAGGCGAACAGATCGCGCAGGCGCTGGCGCTGGATAACGAGATTATCAAACGGAGAGAGTATGCGTACCTGGGCAAAACTGCGCGGTGCACGCTGCTCCAGTAATTCCGGGGCGATATAAAGGCCCTGGGCTTCCAGGCAGATCAGTTGCCCGGCTTCGACTCTGCCAAGTAGCTGGCGTTTGACCGCGGTACGCAGCTTCTCGCCTTTGCGTAAATAAGTGATCGATTTCTGCGAGGCGAAACCGTGTGCGCGCAAACTGCTGTCGATCAGGTAGTCGGCGAACTCATCCATGTGCGGATGGCGTGTGTCCACCCAGTCGGGTAATACACGATCCGGCAAGTCGTAGACTTTCTGAAAGCCTTCTCTTGCGCTGACCATCAGCTCGCCCTGCATGAATAGTTGCTCCAGCGCCTGCTTGGCAGGCTTCCAGTCCCACCATTCCTTCTTACCCTCGCGGCTGTCTTCGAAATCACGCGTTCGCAGTGGTCCCTCGGCCTGGATGCGCGCGAGTATTTCCCTGGTGAGTTTTTTGTCGCAATGTTTGAACCAGTTTCGCTCACCGTTCATCTGCGCCATGCGCGGCAGCGAGTAGCGGTAATCGCGCATCGGCATCCAGGCGGCGGCGTGCGACCAGTACTCAAATAACTGGCGTTGCGCAACCAGTTGATCGAGGAACTTTGGCTGGTAGTTGGGTACGCGTGACCAGAGCACATGGTGATGGGCGCGTTGCACCACTGAAATAGTATCGATCTGTACATAGCCAAGTTGTTCGACAGCGCGCAGTGTTGCCTTTCTGCCGCGGCCGAAGTGCTCATTCTGAAGCAGTCCCTGGTGATTAAGTGCAATGCGGCGGAGTTTGGCGGTCAAGGACATAAGTTGGTTCGGGGCTTACCCGGGACGATGCGAATCGGAATACACAGTTTACGAAATGCATCGCTTATGGGAAGCGCCGATCGTTTTCGCAGCAATATTAGCTGCGGTTTTTTTCAGCAAAAGTGTTTATATTTAGCAGCGATTTATACTCTGCTTCGAAACAGGAGAAACGAGTGCCGTCCGAAAGCGAAGGCTTGCGTGTGCTGGTAATGGGATATCGTCAGGGCCTGTGCATGGCCCTGGAGGAAATGGGCATTGGCTACGCCCTGTGGAGCGAGAAAAAGCCATGCGTCAATGTGTTGGCTTGCACCTGGGCAAGTTCCCGCGTGTGGATGAGGACATCTTTGAGATCCTCGACGGGCTACAACGATTCGGGCCTTTCAGCCACGTCATCGCCGGTAGCGAGGCCTCTGTGTATCCGGCGGCGATTGCAAGAAGGCGTCTGCAGGCGCGCAAGTCGACGAAGACGCTGGCGCTGCGCTGCAACGACAAGTTGTCGATGAAAACCTGGCTGCGCGATCACGATATTCCGATGACCGATTTTATCGCCGCTGATGAAATCGATGACGTCGATGCGGCAGTAGCCCGCCTGGGTCTGCCACTGGTTGTCAAACAGCGTCGCGAGTCCGGGGGGCGTGGCATACATTTGCTGGATTCGGCTGCGCAGTTGCCGCCGTTGGTGCGACGCAGCCGCATCGTCGAAAAATATATCGATGCCCCCGAAGCCAGTGTCGAGTCTTTTATCAACCACGGTGACATCCAGTTCGAAAGCGTAACCCGCTATCATCAAAAGAAGCACGTCAATCTGGTGCCGGGCGATTTACCGCAGGCGCAACATGACGCCCTGCTGGCATTGAATCGTCGTGTCATCAAGGCGCTGAAGATTCAGTGGGGTATCACCCACATGGAGGCTTATCTCGACGCTAATGCGGTACTTTTCGGTGAGATCGCGCTAAGACCACCGGGTGGCTACATCATGGAATTGATCAGCCGGGCCTATGCCTTTTCCGCCTGGAAGGCGCTGGTGCATGTTGAGCTTGATCTGCCTTTCGACTTCAAGCGCAAGAGGCAGCGGCACGCGGCGGTTTACATTATTCATCCGGGTGCGGGCAGGGTTGCCGGTATCTCCGGCTGGGAGGAGGTCAGCGGACATGCGGCGGTTTACCGGGCCAGACTTAAGACGAAGCCCGGCATGCTTGTCGAAGTGCGCAGTGGCGTGGGCGAGGACCTGGGCTACCTGCTCTGCAACGGTGACTCGTCTGCATCACTGTTGCAGACTATTGCAGACTTGCAGCTGCAACTGAAGATTCGACTCGACTGATTCCTGCAGGGCATTTCGTAAGTCTGTTCATCCCGGGTTCAGCCTGAAAGCGGCAGAATGCGCCCCTGTTCGCGATATTCGCTGTTATAATTCGGTGTCTTTAGCGACTTTTATCGCTCCCGTCGAAAAATTCGTCAGGAATCAACTAGTTACCAACAAGGAATATGTCATGAAACTCAATTTATTACCCTTTCTGCTCGCTTTTCTTCTATCTACGCCGGTAATGGCTGTGACAGCGAGCGACAGCCAGTCTACTGGCACCCAGAGCAATTCTCAGCAATCCAATGCCGAGGGCGACGAAGGCATCGAATCGGATAGCGATGACGACGAGGAAATGAAAAAGGACAAGAAAGACAAAAAGAAGAAAGATAAAAAGGATAAGAAAAAGAAGGACAAGAAAGATAAGAAGGAGAAAAAGGACAAGGGTGACAACCGCGATAACGACAACAATAATCGCGACAATGACAACCGCAAGGACGGGGATCACAAGAAAGACAAGAAGGACAAGAAAGACAAGAAGGACAAGAAGGACAAGAAGGACAAGAAGGGCGACGATGGTGACGATAAAAATAAGAAGAAAAAGCAAAAAGATGAC
>CAXBMV010000298.1:0-4845 GCA_963976575.1 uncultured Gammaproteobacteria bacterium
GTCAATGGGAGATGTTCGCCAAAGAACGCCAGGTCACCCGCCCGATGGGCCTGATTGAGTCTTTCCAGAAACAGGCGTCGGAACAGTCGGGACAACACCTGCACTGGCAGGAGAAAACCTGGCCTGCAGTGGACCCACTGTTCACCGTCCAGGGATAAGCCGCCACCGGGGACGATACCGTGCACATGCGGATGATGTGTCATCGCCGAGCCCCGGTGTGTAATACAAGGGTGAGCCGACCCGTGCACCCAGATGCCTCGGGTCAGCCGCGATGGTTTGCAGGGTCTCGGCGGCGGCCTGGAACAGGAGGGTGTAAATCACCGACTTGTCTTGTTAGGCGAGATCACTAGATTGGCGCGGGCAGGGTAAACACCAGGTGATAATACTCGCCCGGCAACAGGTCGGCCTGGCGCGCTTCGAACCAACGATGCTCGGCCCTATAGGCTTATTGAGGAGGTCAATCACCGAATTTACCCCGGGCTTCGAATACAGAGCTCGCTTCAATTTTACCTACCGCTAACTCAGGACCGCGTTTTTTCTATAAACGTTGACCGAATGCTTCCCTGGCCCCAATGGCTTTAGAATCCGTAGACCAGCGAAACAGTGGTTACTTTATCGGATTTCTCCGTTCCTGCAGGCACCCGGGAATTGCGCTTCGCCAGGTAAGCTATTTTGGCCGACAAGTTGCCGTCAATTTTAAGCTTTAGCGAGGTCTCGGATTCGCTACGGGTGTTATCATCGCCATCTTCGACAGACAGGTTCTGATTGAAAGTGGCTGTTTTGCTGATCTGGTATTCATACAGAAGCCCTGCTGTGACAATGGCATCATCATCGGTTTCTCCGCTTACCTTGTTTTTCGAGCTGCCCGTACCGAGGCCAATATACATATCGAGAAGTTGTTGCTCATTCTCGATAACCCGCGAACCAATACCGAATGCCAGCGAAGTCTGGTATTCGAAACCACTGAATTTGTCATTTTCGTAACGTAGTTTGCCAAATACGTATGATTTTTCACTAATTGAATATTCGGACCTTGCGGTCAATACACGACTATTTGCGCTTTTAACATTTCCGCTCTCGGCCTGCAGCGTTTTCAATGTAACCACATGCTTCCATTGCTCGATAGTCTTGCTGATGCCTAGATTGGCGGTCAGGGTTTCGGAATCAGAATTACCCGATGTAGAGGTAAATCCGAGCTCGCCTTCGCCCTTCCATCCGACGGGTTTCCCGGTTTCCCCGGCTGCATTTAATTGCCCGGCGTTTAAAAGCAAAGGAAAGCTGTAGCAAATCAGGATTAATACTCGTCTCATCTTTAAGCCCCAGTGTTTTGTCTATTTTTGTTAAATGCGAAAATTCGATCAGCGATTTTAAACAAATTTTTAAATCCATGATTGCGTTAAGTCCACCAGCGATAATGTCATAGTTATCACCGAAAAATCAAACGGATCTGTTGCAGGTAGAGCACAGATATTTGACTGGTAATGGGGGGCAAGCGGGCACTGCAACCCTCGCAAGCATGGCGGGGGTATTGGGGTCAATTGTAGCGCGAGATTGTCTGCCCCTGGTTAGCAGGGGCAATTGGCTATGATTTTTCCATCCGCAGATGATTTTGCTGCATGCGCTCGCGCATTTGCTCCGCTTGCTGACTCATCATCTTCAGGTCCATCATCATACCGTCGCTGTTGTCGCTCTGTTGGTGGCTATAGGCAACGCCGGAAATTGCTGGCAGTAAAGTGCCACGGATAATATCACTGCCTTGGTGATAGTGTTCATTTTAGTCTCCTTAGAAGTTAGATCTGTGGGTTGGAAAATTTTTCGGAACCATGCCCGCCGGCTCTGTAGATGAATCCGTAAGACAACTGGCATGCGCCAGGGAAAAAATAGGGTTGAGCATCGAACGGGGGACTGACGATACTCGATGAAATGAAAATGGCCAGTGATCGAATCAATCCAGTCGCTGCGATTTTCAGCGGTGTTTCCCCAGGTCGAAAGAGTTCGAATTTTCATTTGGTCACACTCAAATTTTCAGATCATAAATTCGACAAGCACAGGGAGAAGGGGCTCGAGCCCCTGGTTCCTTTTATTTGACCTGGGTCACCTTCCCGGCAGGTCTCGGGCTGAATCACACTCGGAAAAGGACCATAGAGCCATGACGGAAACTCGTAACCCGGTTCTGCAAAATGTTGCAAGAAATCAATCAATCGAGTTCATGGGATTGTTCGAGATAAGCAACTAGATCGTTCAAATCGGATTGGCTCATGACCCAGCGTGGCATGGCGGGGTCGAGTCGCTCACCGGACGGATCGATACCCTGGGTGATGGCGCGGCGCAGCGATTGGCGATCGTAGCTGCCGTGATCCCCGTGACCATCGGACTCTTCTGCGGATCCGTGGTTTTCGAACAGGGCCGCGGAGGTCAGCGCCGGGGCCTTGACCCAGAATTGCGACCAGAGTCGTTTGTCGTCCCGTTCACACCGTGACAGGTACACAGCCGGTACCGTGCATACGCGTATGCATGTTCATGTGGCCGCTGCCGCCGATGGCATTACCGGGGCTCCCCGAGGCGCTGCTATCGGGGAAATAGATCCGTTCGCCGTTGGATATGAATTCCTAGGGGCCGGAATCGTCTCTCGGCGAGCCATGTTCATAGCCTCCCCGTTACAGGCCGTAACAAACAGATTCCTGATCATGTATGTTTCCTCGTGTTCGGCGAGTGAGATTGTGACGTCCAAAAATTCTCCGGTTAGTGCGATATATACACGTCGGTTCATATTGCCTATATCGACTGATCGCTTGCTGATTTAAGGTAGTCAGCGGAGGAAGGACTGCTTCATATGGTTTCAAATAAATAATTTCTAACCTCGGCATATCGCAACTTTGCATCCTGGTTAAGTTGGTAATATCTGAATAGCTCCCTGATAGCGGGCGCCAGATCTTTGTAAGAAGCAAGCGAAGCCACAAGAGCCCCCAGTGATAATTGGTTTTCCAGCACCAGGAAGCCACCGATCGTGTAAAAGAAAAAAGGGGTCATGTTCATAATGAAATTATTCAGAGACTTCATGAAAAACTTGATTCTGAATATTCTGACCCGGATCGAATGTAGCTCCCGTATTTGCTCCCTGATAATAACCCGCTCATGCAGGCTAGTACTTTCCTGAAGTCTTTTAGATAATTCACGCACTACGCTAACCCGTTTACGGATCAATAAATTTACTTTTCGCTGTAACCGGGGAATAACGATAATCTGCACGGGTAACAGTGAAATCGCAGCTGCGCCGAGAACAACATTTTGCATCATCATGAAAAATATAATGGTCACGAGTGTGCCGCCGTGCAACAGCGGCACGATGATAGCGTCACCGGAAAAACTGCAGATGGGTTCGACTTCCTGGGTGATTACCGGTATGCGGGATGAGTCACCTTTCGAGAATATGTTTTGCTTTCTGATTGCAATCAACCGAAAGCGTCGTAACAGGCGTTCGGACGTTATGCCCATTTTACTGTTGAGTACATACTTCAATACCGAACTCGCCATCAGAGCAATCAGGTATAAAGCGCACAATATGAGTAGATGATCGACTTTGTCGAGCTCTGCGGTCATATCCCAGTTAAATAAACTGGCCGTCTCAGACGAGATTGCACCGTTGACAATACGTTTCGGTAATTCCAGTAACAGGTAAGTCAGGGGGAGTGACGCTAGAGCGAGGAAAGCTAGTGCTAGCTGTGCATTCCCCGAATATCTGAAAATAAACCCAAATAAACCGGATGGCAGGGAGTAGGCTTTGTTGCCATTGGTAAAGGGGGCCTTTACAGATATATGGCTGCTCAACCAGGCGAGCGTTAAATACAACCACCGGATAGATAGTACCAGCAGGATTACTGGCATCACGACCATCACAATATGCGCCACAACATGAATCCAGAGATGCTCATGCTCAAACATACGGATAGTGGCTTCGTCGAATAATCTATGCCAGTCGAAATTTATCATCGGGGTTCAGGCTTAAGCCAATACTCAATTGTCCAACACACCGGGTAGCCGGATGGCACGATTACTGTTTCTGGTCGAGAGTGTAATCCCCGGGATATTAGTTCCCGGGGATTAGTCCGGGCACCTGGCAGGTATAGAAGGCATGCCGGGTACCCCTTGGTGCTGGGTTACTGGCTTATCGCCAAAATGTGCTTCATTCCTGCTTCAAAATGTCCGGGAACATTGCAGGCGAAGACGACGGTGTCCTTGCCCATGAATTTCCAGGAAAGCTTGTCTGACTCCCCCGGTGCCAGAGACACTGTGTTAGGGTCTTTGTGTTTCATACTGGGCATATTTTTCATCATCATCGCGTGCTTGACTTGATCATCGGAGTTTCCAATCGAAAACTCATGCTGGACCTGACCATCGTTACGGACGCGAAACTCGATAGTCTCACCGTCCTTGAGTGAAGCCAGTTCAGGTGAAAATGCGAATCGCATACTGTCTTTCATCGAAACTTCGATAACACGATTTGGCGCATCCTTGCCGGGTTTACCAACGCTATACTTCATATCGTCGTCATGTGTGCCACCGGCCAGGACAGTTGAAGAAATGAGGCTCAAAACTACTACTTTTATTAAATGTTTCATTTACTGTGTTTCCTTTTTTTGTTGAGTTGAAAAAATTCAGGGGTTGGTTGAAATATTCAGAACCAGAACCGTATTCCGGCTACCACTTGCGTATCGCTGGATTCTTCACCTCCAGCGTCGGCTATATCCTCGGTATCGCCAAGGAGCCTTTCGTGGTTGATACCGATATAAGGCGCGATTTGCCGGGTTATTTCATAACGCAGGCGCAAACCGGCAGTTGCTGGCG